>JAFTZZ010000101.1 GCA_017460905.1 Acidaminococcaceae bacterium
CTTCGCCAGCTTCCAGGGCGCGGTGTCATCAATGTATTTATTGGCGCTGGCTACCAGTGCCCAGACGGCCTTGATGGCGTCATTGATTTCCATCTTGTCTATGTGTTCCTGATAAGAAACCAGCGTGGACTCCGCCAGCTTCACCAGCTCCGTATCCACAGCCTGCGCGGCGGACGGGCAGTTTTTCAGTGCGCCTTCATGATATTTTTCCACCATGCTTACGGTGCGGTACAGCAGGTTGCCCAAGTCGTTGGCCAGATCCGCATTAATCCGGTTGATCAGCGCGTCACGGCTGAAGTTACCGTCGCTGCCCAGGTTGATTTCACGCAACAGGAAATACCGGATGGCGTCTGCCCCAAATTCATCGATCAGGCCATTGGGATCCACCACGTTGCCGATGGATTTGCTCATCTTGGTACCGTCCACCACCAGCCAGCCATGGCCGTACACCTTTTTGGGAATCGCTTCGCCCATAGCCATCAGCATGATCGGCCAGATGATGGAATGGAACCGCACGATTTCCTTGCCTACCAGATGGATATCCGCCGGCCAGTATTTGTGGAACATTTCTTCATCCGCCTTGAAGCCGACGGCGGTCATATAGTTCAGCAGGGCGTCGAACCAAACATATACAACATGCTTGGGATCGAACGGCACTTTGATGCCCCAGTCAAAAGAGGTGCGGGTCACGCACAAATCTTCCAGCCCCTGCTTGATGAAGTTGATCATTTCGTTACGGCGGGCCACCGGCTGAATAAAATCCGGGTGCTCGTCGATATACTGCAGCATACGGTCCGCGTATTTGCTCATCTTGAAGAAATAGCTTTCTTCCTGCATCTTCTCTACCGGGCGGCCGCAGTCGGGACAGTTGCCGTCCACCAGCTGATGCTCGGTCCAGAAGGATTCGCAGGGCACGCAGTACCAGCCTTCATAATTTTTCTTGTAGATGTCGCCTTTATCATAAATCTGCTGCATTACCGCCTGTACCACTTTTTCGTGGCGTTCCTGGGTAGTGCGGAGAAAATCATTGTTGGAAATTTCCAGCCGTTTCCACAGGCTCTGGAACGTGGCAACGATCCTATCTACATACTCAATCGGCGTAATGCCCAGTTCTTCCGCCTTGCGCTGGATCTTCTGGCCGTGCTCATCGCTGCCGGTGAGGAAAAATACATCTTCCCCCTTGGCGCGGTGGTAACGAGCGATAGCATCCGCAATCGTGGTGCAGTATGCGTGCCCGATGTGCAGCTTCTCGCTGGGATAATAAATCGGCGTAGTGATAAAAAACGGTTTCTTCTCCATTGGCTCAACCTTCTTCCTTTTGATATAGGTAACTGCATTGCAGAATTGTTAACTGTTTTTCTACCTTATGCTCACGAAGCATGCGTTGACAGAAAATTGCAAGCATAATTTTTTTACATCTTATATTTTACTCTTTTTCCTGCTCCTGAATCAAGCGGTTATATAAATCCCGCTTAGGAATTTTAAACTGTTTTGCGATTTCACTCAAGGCTTCCTTCTTGGGGACACCTTGCGCAATTTTTTCTTTCACTGCCTCCAGCGGGTCTGCGGCTTTTCCCGGTTCGGCAAGCGCCGGCTCGGCAGCCGCCTCTTCCGCCTGAGCGATCACCAAAACGAATTCGCCCCGGGGTACATTTTCCTTTAAATAGGAAATCGCTTCCGAAATGCTGCCCCGCCAGAATTCTTCGTGCAGCTTGGTCAGTTCCCGGCCGAAAGCCATCTGCCGATCTCCCCATGCTGCCAGAATTTCTTCCAGCACATCCACGATGCGGTGCGGCGCTTCGTATAAAACAACGGTTGCCGGAATCCATTTCCATTTTTCCAGCTGCTCTTTCCGGTTCTTTTTGCTTTTCGGCAGGAACGCACCGAAAAAGAAGGGCGTGGAAGGCAGGCCCGAAGCCACCAGCGCAGTAAGGCAGGCGTTAGCCCCCGGCACCGGCACTACGGTAATGCCGTTTTGAATCGCCAGCGCTGCCATCGCCTCTCCCGGATCCGAAATGCCCGGAAAGCCGGCGTCCGTCACCAGCGCCACATCAGTCCCCTGCAGCAACTCCTGCAAGAGCACCGGTCCCTGCTTTTCTTTATTATTTTCATCGTAATGTATCAGCTTCCCTTTTATGGAAAAATGGTTTAACAGCTGCAGCGTGCGCCGGGTATCTTCCGCCGCGATCAGTCCGGCATCGGTCAGCACCTGCACTGCCCGTGGCGTCATGTCGCCTAAATTTCCGATAGGGGTTGCTACTAAATATAATGTGCCTGGCATGGTATCTCCAAAAATATTATAAGCAACATTTCATAGTTTGTAAAAATTTTTGCAAAATTATTTATGCTATAGTTTCAAACTTAACGACTAAAAAACGTTCAACGAAGCCCTATTCTAATACTTGATTAGAATTTCTTGAAAAGCTATTCAAAAGCTATTCTTTTTTTACACATTACGCTTATAAACAGTTGAAACCGATTTACCTTCAGGAATAAGAATTCCAAGTTCAATTAGCCTTTGCAAGTATCTATTAACTGTAGATAATGATTTTTTCGTCAACTCTTCTGCTTTTTGCCGTGTAATAACATCATGTGTTTTAAGATAATCTACAATTGGAACTAATTTATCCTTATCTTTATCAGAAAGATTGATCAGTTTATCCGTCATATATTTAAAAGAATCTTTCCCTAAAGAAACATTTGTATCATCGCTTTGGGAATCTGTTCCTTTTCCTTCGTCAATCAACGCGCTCTGCAACGCAGCAAAATGCACACGAATCCCATTACCACGCAACTCATAACGCGGAATCTCCGCGCCAAGCTCTTTGCACGCGTCACAAATCTTCTCAATACCGCGCCCCTGGTGTTCAATATAACCGGCGCGGTAAAAAACATTAGCAATAACCTTTCTTTTGATAATAAGCATACTTTCCTCTGCCTGAAAGAACAATTTTGTTTTCTTTGATTAACTTCCTGAGAAGCCAGGTAGCATGATTTTCATTACAACGGCATAAGTCAATAACGCCTGAACGGGTAATTTTGTGATAGGTATCAAGATAAGAAAGTATCATTTCTTTTTCCTGAATAGTGCCCCAACCTTTTTGCCGGGTATACCCGGAAGAGTTGTTGATAGCAGCATAAATAGCAGAACTCAACATATAACGCCTTGCCAAACCGTTTCCTACTCCTTCAACCAGGCCCTGCTCTAAAAGCCATTCTACAGTACCTTTGGCTTCAACAGTACGTTTTTGAATACGAATAGCAAGGTTCTCTAATGTTGCCCGTCTTTCCTGTTTCAATACAGATAGAATTATTAAAACATCTACCGGCAATTCTTTGTTTAACCGCTTTTGTTCTGACACTAATATTTTGACGAATTCTTTATCAACCTCTGAACTGTCTAAACACAATACCACCGATGTTTCAGTAGACGATGAATAATCTGGGATTCCATGGCCGCTTCGAAGCATGGAAGAATATATCTTGTCAATTCCACGACCTGTTCTTTCGGCTAAGCCTATTCTTTTTGAAGCTTCAACCAGTAAAATATTGCGAGTAGTAGGAGCTACAGTCAAAATATTATTTACATTGACCCCTTCGGGAAAGCCGCCCGGGCTTACGATTCTCATCTGTTGTTCTGTGAGTTGGATTTGTACTGCTCCCATGCGGAAGTAATCACGGTGTACTAATGCGTTTACAAACCCTTCGCGAAAGGCTTCCGGCTCATAATTACGGATTGGTACACGGAAAAGTCCCATCATAATTTCTTGTTCGGATACGCGAGACTGAAACAGCATTTCAACCTTTTCAAAAGTTTGAAGCAACGAAACGCGCATTGCCGGCGGATTTACATTAACTGCTGTATTGTCCAAAACCTGAAAGAGGACTTCGTGGCTGGGCACAAATTCACGGATGTATTTTTCAACACCAACCATCAAAAGACCGGCTATTGTAGGAAAAAACTTACCGTTTATTTCCTTTACGAAGCCTAATGCCTTGTCAATTTCTAAATCAGATAATTCCAACAATGTTGTGTCGCCATGATAAATTTCAATCATTTTGCGAAGCCGCTCATGTTCTATTTTGCTTAATGCTACATCGGCCTCAATATCCTTAATGACCTGGGCAGAAGGATCCAATGCCTGAATATAAGATAAACGCTGTAAAATTTCTGCCGGTTGCATGGGAATGGTTTCAGGCATACCATCCGATTTCAAACGCCGCCGCATATATTTGCCGTCTGTTGTCATCATCAGCTGATGTGAAATTGGTACTTCGATTACCAAAACATCTCTATGATCTATTTCTTCTAAATGCATTTTGGTAAAAAGTGAAGGATTGGTGTGGTTTTGTATGTCTGCTATCATCTTCGGAATGTTCTTATGCTGTACATTGACCCCGGTAACCGTACCATTATCTTCAATTCCCAAATAAAGCGTTCCGCCCTCTGTGTTTGCCATACCAACCAAATCTTCTAATAACCTTGACATTGGATAACATCTCTTGTCGCTTTTAAACTCTATTTTTAAAGTTTCTTTGAATTGATCCATTAGCGTACTCCTGAAAAGTCATTTTAATTGTAACTGTAATTCTAATTCTAGTTCTAATTGAATTTTATCATAGCCCTATGTAAATGGCAACAAGAAACATTGATACAGCTTATGACAACTATTCATTAATTTGTGATACGCAGGTCATATCATTTTTTAATTGTAATTTTAATTATAATTAGTCAGTGTTAATTCGAATTAAAAACAAAAAACGGCTCCCCAATTTTCAGGAACCGCATATTTATCAGAGCAACTTA
>JAFTZZ010000102.1 GCA_017460905.1 Acidaminococcaceae bacterium
AAGGAGAGGCCTTTCGGGGTCTCTTTTTTCTTTTTGTACATAAAAAATCGGCATCCTTTCGGATGCCGATAATGGGACTATTTTGTTACAGCCCCTTTTTTTAGTATCTTTTATTTCAAGCCTGTAGATTTATTCTATAGTTCTTCTGCGAAAGCAGAGCCTCCTATAAACTCTTTTAAGATTGAATTATTGGGAATTGCGTCTTCGTCCAGCGGTTCAATTAGATGCAACAACCGCAGCAGCCTCCGTGCTGTAAAATAGGTCGTCTTCTCTTCCGGCGGTACCGTTTTCAACAACGGAACCGCAAACTTGCGCAAGATCGCAGGCTCATATATCAGTGAAGTGTTGAAAAAATAGTCTGCTTCCTCCTGACAGGGAAAAATGTACTTTTCCTCGCCCCTGCGTACGGAAGGCCACATCCTGATCGTATCCAGCGCATCATGGGAACGGAACCGGGAATCCCTGACCATGCGCCGCAGCAAGCGCATATCTGTGGTATGGATGCGGTTAAAAGCGTCTAATGACATGGGCGTCAGTGCGCTGACAAAAATCTTCAGTTTGTTCTCATCCGGAATGGATTCGGTAACTTTGGGATTCAGCGCATGGATGCCTTCGATGACAAAGACACTATTATCTTTCATGCACATCTGCTGTCCCCTATACTCCCTGCAGCCGGTAACGAAGTTATAATACGGAAGCTGGACGGTTTCCCCCTGCAGCAGCTTTTGCAGATGTTCGTTGAACAGCGCGATGTCAATTACCTCAACCCGTTCATAATCATAGGTGCCATCCGGGTTTTTCGGTGTATCCTCCCGGTTTACGTAATAGTTGTCCATGGAAATCGGGATCGGATGCAGGCCGTTTACCTCCAGCTGCACGCAGAGACGTTGGTTGGAAGAGGTTTTACCGGAAGAAGAAGGCCCGGCAATCAAAATAAATTTCAGCTTATCACGATGCGCCGTTATATATTCAGCCATGGTAACAAACTTCTTTTCCTGCAGACCTTCCGCCACACGGATAATCTTATCCGCCTTTCCTTCCCGGATGATGCTGTTAAGCTTGGAAACCGTGTTGCAGCCGATCATGGCTGACCATTCTTCTGCTTCCTCATAGGCCCGGTTAATCCGTCGTACAGTATCCCAGGGCGGAAGTTCTTTATAGTTATGCATCTCTGGATAATTGATGACAAATCCCCTGTCGAACGGAATCAGTTCAAAGGCGGTAAGATGCTCCGTACTGGTCAGCAGCGGTTCAAAAAACGGTTCCCGAACTCCGCAGAGCTCATAAGCAAAAAGCGTTTCCGATTCCGGAGCCATGTTGATCATAGCCAGCACATCATCCCCCAGGTACGGATCTTGCCGCGCCCGTTCCACGGCTTCCTGACGGCTTACCGGAAAAGTGACAATGGGATGCTTTTCTGCTATGATGCTACACATCTTCAGTTCCAGCTGCTTCAGCTGTTCCCTATTCAGCGGATGCTGCGGCATTGTACAGTACAGCGCGCTGCCCAGTGAATTGCAGACCTCCAGCTTCGTTTCCGGAAAAAGCTCCTGCATTGCAACCACACAAACAAAGGTCAGGCTGCGGACAAAAGCGCGCATCCCTTCCACAGAATTCATGGGAATAAACCCCACTTCCCCGTCCTCTGTAATTTTATGCAGCAAGCTGTATTCGTCTCCGTTGAAAATGCCTGCCGCCAGCGGTGAGTCATACTCTTTTTCAAACGCCCTGCCAATCTCCGCCAGCGTTGTTCCCGCAGCATACTCTTTTGTCTTTCCGTCCGGCAATGTAATCCGCAGCATACGCGAACCTCCGTGTTTAATCTGAGACAGTTCACTTTGTAATAAACTGTTTTGGCTCATTTGTTTTTAAAAACAAATTTATGCAAATCTGGCTCCTTTTATAAAAAAGGCTGAAGTGGATCCTTCAGCCTTTTCATTCAGTTATTAAACTGTTTCACATTTACTTTTTTGCAGCTTCTACCGCTTTCAGCGCGTTATTCAGCTTCGTCGCAATGCCCGGAATCTTCTGGATTGGAATGGAACAAAGCGCAATCCGTACCCCTGCCGCCAGCGGCACCAGATAGATATGCTCTTCGTGCAGCATATCGCAGACAGCCTGCGGGTTATCGCAGGGAACTGACAGGAAGAAGCCTGCAATATAAGGAATCATAGGCAGGCCGCACTCTTTTGCTTCTTTTACAAAAATGTCGGCACGGGCTTTGATCATCTTATAATAATGATCCCGTTCTGCCTCTACCGCAGTCAGCAATGCTTCATCGCTGTAAATCTGTGCCAGTGTACGCATCGCCGACCGGTTGATGTTGGACCAGGTCGCGCGGCTGGTGTACTGATTGATGTCGAAGAATTCCTGGGCCGCCGCTTCACTGGCGGCAACACCGATCATGGCGCCAACGCGCTGACCGTACATGGTAAAGCCTTTGGACATACTGTACTGAACAATCGCCAGCACCCGCTCCGGAAGATCATCCAGCGCTTCAAATACCTTGCGCACGGCATTTTTTTCGCCTGCATAATCAATGTACGCCGCATCCAGGAACAGGATGGCCTGCTTTCCGGTCGCTTCCGTCACCTTTTTCAGCATCGCCACAACCTGGGCCATATCTTCCCTGGTCAGGCTGTAACCGGTCGGATTGTGGGCCGGTGTATTGATGATGACCATAATACTGTTCTGGCAGGCCAGCACTTCATTGACTTTTGCTTCCAACGCCGGCAGGTTAAACTGTTCCCCGTCGGTCAGCATCTTATAGGTATCCAGCTTGCGTCCCATATCCAGGCACAGCACTTTATAAGCGCCCCAATACCAGTCTGAGGTGATAATGGTATCGCCGGCTTCCGTGTAATTCCAGATAGCATGATGGATGCCGCCGGTTCCCCCGGCGGTAGCCACTGCGCTGATATACCCTTTCGGACGTGAATCACCGAATGCCGCAACCTGCACCTTGTCCAAAAATTCAGGCAGGCCTGCAATCGGCGCATAAGCAACGATCTCATTGACGGGCAGATTGCGGAAAACCGCTTCCACCGTCGGCAGGCAGACCAATCTGCCTTCATCATCCATAATGGCGCCGATGGTGCCGTTGGTTACCTTGTCCGCGCCGATGGCCGCCGCATCAGCAACTGCCATCGCATTAGCCGCAAAGATATTGTCATTCGCAGCTTTCCCCTTCGCCTGGGGAGCCGCAAAGCTTGTGTACATATTGATCCGTCTCCTTAAATTCAGCTTCCTTCAATCATTTGTCCAACTTTTCCAACATGGCTGAAATTTCTGCAAATCCCTTATTTTTCATCAGTCGGGAAGAAAAATCGGTGCACCACGTTCACGGCTTTCTTCTCATCTTCTTTGGCGATGAGACAGGAAATTGTAATTTCAGAGGTGCTGATTACATCTAAATTGATATTTTCGCTGGCCAGCGCGCCGAACATCCGCGCAGCAACGCCCGGGTTGCCCAGCATGCCTGCGCCCACGATGGACACTTTGGCAACATTGGCTTCAACATCCACGCGGGTAAACCCAACTTTATCCTTCAGCGTATCCAGAACGCCGACCGTATCTGCCATGTCTGTTTTGGTTACGGTAAACACAATATCGTTCTTGTCTTTGACACTGCTGGCGCTTTGTACGATCATATCTACCGCAATATTTTCTTTTGCGAGCGCATCAAAAATCTGGTATGCCACACCGGGAACATCCGGTACACCGCGTACAGCAATCTTGGCTACATTCGAATCGCTGGCTACACCGCGAATGATAAATTTCTTCTCTTCCATCATTGTATATTCCCCCCTGATAATCGTGCCTTCCACTGCATGGAATGTGGAACGGACATGAATATCCGTTCCGGTGAGTTCACCGTATTCAACCGCCCGGGGCTGCATAACACCGGCGCCCAGACGGGCCAGCTCCAGCATTTCCCCGAACGTAATCTCTTTTAATTTGATGGCATTGGGTACCACCCTGGGATCAGCGGTATAAACGCCGTCCACATCGGTATAAATTTCACAGATATCTGCCTTCAGACCCGCTGCTACCGCAACTGCCGTAGTATCACTGCCACCGCGGCCCAGCGTCGTAATATCGCCTTCATCGGTGATACCCTGGAAACCGGCAACAATCACGATGTTTCCTTCATCCAGCGCTTTTTTCACACGGTCTGCATTGACCTCCAGAATGCTGGCTTTGGTAAAGCTTGCATTCGTACGGATCCCTGCCTGGAACCCGGTAAAGGAAATCGCCTTCTGCCCACGTTCCATGAACGCGCTGGCCAGCAGGGCGATCGAAATCTGTTCGCCGGTCGCCAGCAGCATGTCCATCTCACGTTTGGGCATCCGGTCCGTAATCTTGCCCGCCAGTGTCAGCAGGTCGTCTGTAGTATCGCCCATAGCGGAAACTACAATTACAATTTTATCATCCTGCTTCTTTTCAGCCAGTACACGGTCCACCAGATGATAAATCTTTTCCGGCGTGGCCACGCTGCTGCCGCCGAATTTTTTAACAACAAATGCCATAAACAGCCCCTCCTAGAACATATATAGTTATTATATCATCATTTTGCGTATAAACACAACTGTAAACTGCAATATATTGTGATTTTTTATTGTTGTTGCGCTACAAGTAGTGCAATGAACCTATATATTACCATAAGAACATAATCTGGCCGGCCCGTTTTTTTGTGCGTCTTTGATTTGATGTCATTTTACCGTCACTACCGTAACACCGGCGCCGCCCAGCGCAATATCGGCCAGGGCAATGGCCGCCACGCTCCGGTGTCCTTTCAGGTATGCATGCAGCCCGGCCCGCAGCGCGCCGGTTCCTTTGCCATGGATGACGCGCACCTGGGAGATTCCCGCCAGCAAAGCATCGTCAATAGCCCGGTCCACATACGGGATTGCCTCGTCCGTCGTCATCCCCCGCACATCCACTTCCTGCTCCGCGCTTTCTGTCTTGGCGGCAAACATGGCATGGGACGGATTGTTTTTATACCTGGCAGGCTTTGCCCTGTCCTGTGGCCTGTCCTTTACCAACAGGCACTGTGACAGCGGCACCGTCATCTTCAATACGCCGACGGAAACCAGGGCGTCCCTGCCCTTCACTTCCAGCACTGTCCCATTCTTGCGCAGCGACCTGACCAGCACCGTCATGCCGGCGCGCGCATTATCCGGGGTCAGCGGCGTGCCTTCCGGCAGTGGTTCGTCCAGGCTCAGGTGCTTGTCCAGTTTCTTTCTGGCTTCTTCTGCCTTGGCCTGCAGCGCCCTTACATCCATATCCGCTTTCAGGGAACGCAGCTCCTTCAGGACGGATTCGGCCTCCCTGCGGCTGTTGCGGTAGATTTCGTCTGCCTGCAAACGAGCCTTGCGCAGCAGCTCGTTCTTCTGTTTTTCAAAATCCTTTTTCTGCCAGGCCAGCTGGTTCCGCAGCTTTTCACTTTCGTATTTTAATTCTTCCACTTCCCGGCTGCGACTTTCAAAGCGGCGGCGTTCTCCTTCCAGTCCCTGCAGTACGTCTTCCATATGCACATGCTCTTCATTTAACAGTTCACCTGCATTATGGATGATCTCCTCGGACAGCCCCAGCTTGCGGCTGATATTGAAGGCATTGCTGCTGCCAGGCACACCCATCAGCAGACGGTACGTGGGAAGCAGCGTATCCGGATTAAATTCCACACTGGCATTTTCCATGCCTTCCCGTCCGTAAGCAAAGGTCTTCAGCTCACTATAGTGAGTTGTCATCATAGTGAATACACCCTGCTTCGTCAGGTGATCCAGGATGGACATAGCCAGCGCCGCGCCTTCGTTAGGATCCGTACCGGCGCAGATCTCATCCACCAGCACCAGGTCACGCTCCCGCACTTCCTGCAGAATGCTGACCAGGTTCATCATATGCCCGGAAAAGGTTGACAAGCTCTGCTCGATGCTCTGTTCATCCCCGATGTCCGCATATACTGCCCGGAACACGGGCAGCTTGGCATTTAGGGCAGGAATAAACATACCCGTCTGGCTCATCAGGGCAAACAACCCCACCGCTTTCAGCGCCACCGTTTTGCCGCCGGTATTGGGACCCGTAATCAGCAGCGTCGTAAAGCTTTCTCCCAGACTTACATCCAGCGGCACGGCCGTTTCCTGCGGCAGCAGCGGGTGGCGTCCTTTATCGATGTGCAGCCCGCCGTTCGACACCAGCTGGGGCTGGCAGGCCTTCGTGTACAGCGCATAAAGCGCTTTTGCATATACTGCATCCACATCCGCAGCAACCGAAAGACAGCGCTGCAGCGTTTCCCCTTCCGCGCCGACAGCGCCGGACAGCTGGCGCATGATACGCTCAATTTCTTCTTTTTCCTCCGCCAGATAGCGTTTGATATTATTATTCAGATTCACCACGGCCAGCGGCTCGATGAACAGCGTCGCTCCCGTCCCGCTCTGGTCATGGACGATACCGGGAAAATTCGCCCTGTATTCCTGCTTAATGGGAATCACATACCGGTCACCCCGCAGCGTCACCAGGTTATCCTGGAAATACTTCTGGTTATTAGGGTCATGCAGGATCTTTTCCAGCTGTGTCCGGACCTTGCTTTTTGCCGAAGCAATGCCGGTCCGCAGGCCCGCCAGCTTGACGGAAGCAGTGTCAAGGATTTCCCCCTTTTCGGAAATGGTCTTTTCCATCTGGCGCACCAGCTTGGGAAACTCTGCCAAATTTCTGCCGTATTCCGCCAGATTGGGATAATCGTCGCTGTCGGACAGCAGGAAATATTTCAGCGCGCCAAAGGCCTGCATGCTGGATTTCACCTGCATCAGTTCTTCCACATCCAGCACCCCGCCGATGCGGGCCCGTTTTACAGCTTCTGAAATATTGTACAGGCCGCCGAAGGGGAAACGCTTCCCTGCATCTAACAGACGGTGCGCTTCCGCCGTCTCCATGTGCATCCGCTTCACGGTTTCAAAATCCGACGAGACGGGCAGCGCCAGCAGCCGTTCCTTCCCTAATTCCGTAGCCGCTTTTTCCGCAGCCAGCAGTTTCACTTTGTCAAATTCCAGCGTTTTGACGGCAAACCGTCCGGATATACGAGTATTCATAATGTTCCTCTGGTCCTAAACAATAGCATCCTTTTTAACAAATTGTGCATTTTAATTATATCATAAACCTTTTCCCTTGCTCAATCCAGCTTTTACTCATTAAAAAATAAACAGTAACGTATCAAGCCAATGCTGCTAAATGAAAACGGCAGCCATTGTCCGGCTGCCGTTTATATCAGTTTTGTGTTTATGGAAAAACCAACTGAATCAGTTTTTCGTAGGATCTACCATTTCGATTACATGCATCAGAACGCCCAGAACGATCAGTACGCCAAACACAACAGTCATGTTGATGATTGCAACCAGAAACGGATTATTGGTTACAGGACCCATTTTCTCACCTCGATTATATATTTTTATAACTTTTCATAAAAAACGTTCTCTGCCGGTTACACTGTATAACAGACGCTGCTGCATAGCCCTGAATACAGTGATAACCTCATATTTACACATACGAACTTTACCACAAAACAGCCAAAATTTCAATAAGATTTTATATTTATTTTTAAATTCTTTCGTGCCTTTGTATTACTACTATTCTCGCGCCTATCATAGTTTCTCCAGTTTGGCCCGGAACGATATCTGCCTCGGTGTTTCCATACTGTCAAACTGCACCACATGGGCGCCTTTATCCCTGTCCACGTCAATTACAGTTCCCGCGCCGAATACGGCATGCCGCACCCGCTGTCCGACAGCAAAAGCTACATCGCTTTCCGTTTCCGGCATGTATTTCCGGCTCATGGCAATATAGTCCCTGGCCGCTTTAATCAGCCCTTCCTTCGGTTCCTGCGTATAATGTAGCAGATTCTGCTCAATATCCAGAATAAAGCGGGACGGATACTGCGGGGCGCCGTCAAAATTCCGGCCGTCCGCACGGGACAGGTACAGGCGGTCTTCCGCACGGGTAATGGCAACGAAAGCCAGCCGCCTTTCCTCTTCCATTCCCTCAACCGTCCGCACCTTTCGGGACGGAAAAATGCCTTCACTCATGCCGCACAGGAACACATTGGAAAACTCCAGGCCCTTGGCGGCATGGACGGTCATCAGCTTCACCCTGCCCTTGCTGTCCAGACTATCGGCATTTGTGAACAGCGCCACATGCGCCAGATAATGCTCCAGTGTGCTCTCCTCGCCGCAGGTGGTTTCGTATTCAAAGACAGATTGCTTCAGCTCCGCCAGATTATCCAGCCGCTCCTGGCTTCCTTCCGTGCGGAGCATGGTTTCATAGCCGCTTTCATTGAGAATGGCAGCCAATATTTCCGAAACAGGACGGACTGCGTAACCGGCGGCAAAGCGTTCGGTCAGTTCCACAAACTGCCGCGCCTTCGTGCCCTTGAAAGCCGGATCGTCCAGTGTATCCGTCAGCGCCTGATACAGTGTACAGTTATGCTGCTCCGCATACTCCTGCAAAAAAGCGATCCGCCGTTTCCCCATATTGCGTCTGGGTGTGTTGACAATACGCCGGAACGACAAATCATCCCGGTAGGCAATCATCCGCAGATAGCTTAACGCATCTTTTATTTCTGTCCGGTCAAAAAACTGCACGCCGCTGTAAATCGTGTAGGGAATCTTCTCCTGCAGGAACACCTGCTCTATTGCACGGGTTACATAATGCGCCCGGTACAACAGTGTAACCGCAGAATAATCAACGCCATTTTCATGCAGCCGGCGGATTTCATCGCTGATCCATTTTGCTTCCGCTTCCTGGGTTTCCGCAAAATGGCACAGCACCTCGGCGCCGTCAGGCCGTTTCGGAAGCAGCGTTTTCTGTATGCGTTTCCGGTTTTTTTCGATCAGCGAATTAGCCGCTGCCAGTATCTGCGGCGTAGAACGGTAGTTTTCCATCATAAAGACCGTTCTGGCGCCCGGAAACCGCCGGTCAAAATCCAGCAGATACGAACCGTCAGCGCCCCGCCAGGTGTATATGGTCTGATCCGGATCCCCCACCACAAACAGGTTTTTATGATAGGCGCAAAGCACTTCCATCAGCTGATACTGCAGCAAATCGATGTCCTGGAATTCGTCTATCATAATGTATTCCAGCCGCTGCTGCCATTTCAGGCGGATCTCTTCCCGTTCCTGGAAAATGTACAGGGTGAATTTGATCAGATCGTTATAATCCAACCCGAAGCATTTCTTTTCCTGATAAAGATATCCGTAAAAAATAATGTCCTGCGCCGTAACCGCCCTGTCGTATTTTTCCTTCAGGGCCTCCAGCGGCAGCGCGATCATATCCCTGTAATAATCCGGCTGTCTGAAAATCTTCCGGATCTCAATCATATCCCGCGCATCGGCAAAGGTCATGTTACGCAGGGTCAGGCCCCGCTCTTCGTAAATCATCTGCAGCATGGCATCTATATCCGAATTGTCCAGTACCAGAAAGCTTTTGGGATACTGGACGGCATAGCTGTCCTCCTGCAGCACGGACACACAAAAACCGTGAAAGGTATTGATGTAACCCGTATCATTGTCGCCGGTAAGATTATGGATCCGCTGGCGCATCTCATTGGCTGCTTTGTTGGTAAAGGTAACGCACAGAATATTGCCCGGCAGGATTCCCAGCTCATTCACCAGAAAGGCAAAACGGTGGGATAAGGCCCTTGTCTTGCCGGAACCGGCCCCGGCAATGACACGGACAAAGCCTTCTGTAGCACACACAGCTTCCCGCTGCGCTGCGTTTAATTTCTGCATCAGTTCTGTATACTGTTCGGCTGCCGTCATCTATATGTACCTCCGGGAGATTCCACTTACAGCACGCCCCGATAATAATGCCCCCGGGTCGTTCCCGGCAGGTTCTCTGCCGTTTCTCCCGGTAACAGCAAGGTTTCCTTGAATTTCTTCACCAATTCCCTGATCCGGTCCGGCTCATAGGTACGTCCGTCAATACGCAGCCTGTCAATCCCCATATCCCGCAGTTCATGCAGGCCACCAAGCACAGACAGATCTTGGGAATTCAGCACATGCATGCGGCAGAACTGGTCGCCTGCCAGACGGAAGTCCGCATCCTTGCGGTCATGCAGGAATAGTTCCTCTTTACATTTAAAGGTACACGCACCTTTATCCAGATTCCCCAGAAAGCTTCCGCCCGCACAATACTCGGACACCATCATCTCAATCGGCCCCTGCACCAGACATTCCAGCGGAAGCGGGCTGCTTTTGGACAGATGGTTCAGCTGCCCCATATTTAATTCCACCGACAGCGTCGCTCCCACAGCGCCCGCTTCTTTCCAGAACTGCAGGCTCTGGGTGTTGTAAATATTAAGGCTCATATCAGCCCAACGCGGCGTCGCCAGATGCAGCCCTTTCGCCAATTGCCAGATACCTGAATTATGTACATACAGCAGGTCAATGCGGCATGCCTCCGCCTGCTGCAGGAATTTCATAAAATAATTCAGTTGCCCTTCCTTCACAATACGGGGCGTGGAAAAAGCAAGCTTCCGCCCAGCGTTATGAACCAGCTTCGCAACGGTTTCATAATCGGCAAATGCCAAATCCTTGGTACTGTAACGGTCGCCGCCGAAGATGATCCAGTCCGCTCCGCCTTCCAGCGCAGCTTCAACCTTTGCAACCGTATCCGCCCAGACAGCAATCTGCGGAAGTTCTAATTTTTCTCTCCTCCGACATTCCTGCCCGCTTTCACCGGAAAGGACATTGCTAACGCTTTCCACCTGCAGGTCTGCGCTAGCAAAACCAACTTTCTTCATCTCAGCAAGCCAGCGGCTCATAGCATGTTTATTTTCCACCGGCTTCCGGGCAGGCGCAAAAGCCTCCAATCGGGCAGCATCCAGCGCTTCACAGGCTTTGCGGCGGGCTTCGTTGATCTCGCTCATAGGCACCATGAGCCCGTCATCCAAAACCGTTTCCAGTTCTTTCAGCTCATATTCCGTCGTCCCCAGACGGTCGACCTGCTTACGTACGGCCGCTTCATCCAGCGCATGCTTCCGTGCCGGTTCCGCAGCAAAATCCGTCAGCCCAATGCCGATATTGCCGTCTGCATCGGTCAGAACAACCTCCAACGGACTGCCGAGGTGTGCCGTAACCGTTGCTGAAACCGGGATCCTCTTTTTGTTTTTTTCACCGTAAAACTGTCCGGCATAGGCCATCAGTTCGCTGTCCAGCGTCCGGAATACCCTGTCATTCAGGCGGACGCCTTTGGGAATATCAATTTCTGCCAGCGTTCCGGCTTCTGCGGTTTCTACTGCCGCGCCGTTCATACGCAGCGTATTGACTACCGTACCTACACGTCCGCCGACCTTTACCCAAAATTCCAGCCCGTCGCCGGAATGAATTGCTTTATCCAGCTTCACAACAGCTTTCGTATGGTCCTTATTCAGTTTCTGGACGCGGCCGACCAGCACGCCCCGGTTATTGGGACGGCGGTCGCTCATCATGAGGCGGCCCTGATGTTTTTCCAGATACGCAGTCGTAAAATCCCGGTTGAAAATCTGTTCAATATTGGCCAGATCCTGTGCCGGAACTTCGTAGCTGCCCCGCTTATAGCTGTCCATGGCCCTGCGGTAGGCATCCACTACTACAGCCACATATTCCGGCCGTTTCATGCGTCCCTCAATTTTATAGGAAATGACGCCCGCTTCAATCATCTGCGGCAGGACGCGCAATGTATTCAGGTCTTTCGGACTTAACAGATACTGACCGGCGTCCTTGCCGGCCAGCAGATCGTTCCCTTTTTTATCCACCAGCGTGTACGGCAGACGGCAGGGCTGGGCGCAGCGTCCCCGGTTGCCGCTCCGGCCGCCGATCAGGCTGCTCATCAGGCACTGGCCGGAATAACATACGCACAGCGCGCCATGAATGAAAGCCTCGATTTCCAGTCCGGCTGCGCAGGCCTTCTTCAAATCGGACAAGGACAGCTCCCTGGCGGGAACCACCCTTACAATTCCCTGCTCCGCCGCAAAACGCACGCCGGCAGAATTGGTTACCGTCATCTGTGTGGAAGCATGCAGCGGCAAGCCCGGAACCAGTTCCCTTGCCGCCCGGATCACGCCCATATCCTGTACAATGATGCCGTCTACGCCCACATTATGCAGGAAGACCAAGTAATCCTCCAGTTCCGGCAGTTCTTTATCGTCCACCAGCGTATTCACGGTCACATACAGCCGCACGTGATGCATATGACAAAAATAAACGGCACGTGACAGTTCTTCCCTGTCAAAGTTGCTGGCATAGGCACGGGCGCCAAACGCCTTCCCGCCCAGATAGACCGCATTGGCGCCGGCATTCACCGCCGCTTCCAGCGCTTCCCACGTGCCCGCAGGGGCAAGTAATTCTATCTCTTTCTGCATCATTAAACTCCTGCTATTTGACGAAAGCAGCACCGACACAAGGACGATGCTGCTTCAGCTTTTTATTATTGAATCACACTATTTAACAGTCACGGTTACGTTACATTCCTTTATACCATTGGCCTTTTCCCAGGGACGTTGATAATTCAGTTTCAGCTGATATGTTCCCGGCAGCCTTGCCGCAAAAAACTGAACTTCCACACCGGGCGTGCCAACCTGCTCCCTCTGGGAATTGGGAATCATAAAAGAACTGCCGGTTTTGATCAGCCCCTGTTCCGGTCCGCCGGAAACCGTATGTATCCACTGATAGCCGGTACTGGGGTTGGCATTCAGCTTAAAGGCAAACAAATCACCCTGCTTTACAGCCAGTGTCTTGCCATCACTTTTTTCCGTCAGCTTCCAGACCGTCAGCAGCCTGCCGATATCACCGATCCGGGCCAGCGGCAGCAGCTCCTGATAAGAAAACTGCCTGTCATACGCCGCACCTTTTTTTTCACTGACAGCGATTCCTTCTTCGGTAAACAGAACATTTTCCGTATTCTTTCCCAACAGCGCTTCTCTCTCTTCACTGCGAAAGAAAAATTCATCCAGGTCAAATTCCCTGCCGGTAGTCAGGTCAATATTTACCGCACGAAAGTATGTACGGCTTCCGTTAACGCCTTTGAGCAGCACACTGACAAGACTGGGACGGTTTAATGTCACTTCGTAGGTTACAGTTCCCTGCTTGCCGATCTTATCCGCCACTTCATCCGCCGCGTTGTTCAGCACACTGTTGGCAGCACGCTGCAACATCTCATCATTGGCGCCGTCAATAAAAGGTACCTCTGCCGTTACCTGCTTTCCCGTTTTCAATTCCGTCAAAACCGTAGTCGGCTGATCCGCGAAGACAGTCTGGCAGAAAAGCAGCGTCGCCGCCAAAGCTGCACCAATAGCTTTTTTCATGAGCCCTCCTTATTGCAAGGTCTCCGCAAAGGCAATCGCCTTATCAAAACGCTCCAGCGTTTTTTCTTTGCCTAACAGCACCATCACGTCGAACATGCCCGGCGTTACGGTGCGTCCGGACATAGCCAGGCGGCTGGGCTGGATTACCTTGCCTAACGCGATTCCGTCTTCTTCCGCAAGAGCATTGTACAGTTTTTCCAAACCGGCTTCACTGAATTCCTCCGCAGGCGCTGCCGCAACACGGTCACGGCATTTCTTCAGCTGCGCAATGCCTTCCGGCGTAAAGAACTTACGCGCTCCCTTTTCATCAAAGGTATCGAAATCCTTAAAGAAATACGTGGAAGCATCCGCGATTTCCTGCAGCGTTTTCACGCGCACACGCACCACTTCCACCAGATGCGTCAGGTATTGCAGATTGCTTTCGTCCTGCAGCCACTCCTCCGTTACCAGGCCATCCTTCACAAAGAACGGCTTCACATCGTTGACGATGCGTTCCAGCGGCAGGCTCTGCAGATACTGGCCGTTGATCCAGTACAGCTTCTTAATATCGTAGACCGCCCCTTTATGGGACATCTTGTTCATATCAAACTGTTTAACAGTTTCTTCCTTGGTGATGATCTCCTGGTTGCCTTCCGGGGACCAGCCCAGCAGCGTCAGGTAATTGAGCAGCGCTTCCGGCAGATAGCCCATAGCCTGGAACTCTTCCACAGACTGCGCGCCATGACGCTTGGACAGCTTGCTGCGGTCCGGCGCCAGGATCATGGACATATGCCCGAACTGCGGCACTTCAAAGCCCAATGCTTCATACAGCAAAATCTGCTTCGGCGTATTGGGGATGTGCTCCTCTGCCCGCAGCACATGGGTCATACCCATCAGATGGTCGTCAATGACAACGGCAAAGTTATAGGTCGGCGTACCGTTGGTCTTGGCAATGACAAAATCGTCAAACTGGGTCAGGTCAAAATCCATACGGCCATGGATCAGATCCTTCACCCGCATATTGCCTTTCATGGGAATCTTGAAGCGGATGGAATGGGGCTCGCCCGCTGCCAGCCTGCGCTCTACTTCCTCTTTGGAAAGATTGCGGCAGGTGCGGGGATAACGGAAGGGCTGCTTGCGCTGCCGCTGGATCTCACGCTGGGCTTCCAACTCTTCCGGCGTGCAGAAGCAATAATACGCTTTCCCTTCATCCAGTAACTGCTGAATATATTTCTGATAAATTTCCGTACGCTGCGACTGGTAATAGGGTTCCGAAGGTCCCCCCACTTCCGGGCCTTCGTCCCAGTCCAGCCCCAGCCACTTCATGCTGCGGATGATCTGTCCCACAGAACCTTCCTGAAAACGGCTCGGGTCGGTATCTTCAATACGCAAAATCAGCTTGCCGCCCTGGCTTCTGGCAAAGAGCCAGTTGAACAGGCAGGTACGGGCGCCGCCAACATGTAAATTGCCCGTGGGACTGGGGGCAAAACGTACACGAACTTCACTCATTGTAATCTATCTCCTCTGACAATTATATCCTGTTATTTAATCTGTCCTTCGATCACGCCCCAGGCAGCCTGCAGCGCTTCGTCCACTTTTTCCGCATCCTTGCCGCCGGCCTGGGCCATATCCGGGCGTCCGCCGCCGCCGCCGCCGCAAAGGGTCGCAACTTCTTTGACGATCTTACCGCAGTGGATGCCTTTGGCAACAGCATCCTTGTGG
Organism: Acidaminococcaceae bacterium; assembly: GCA_017460905.1. Taxonomy (GTDB): domain Bacteria; phylum Bacillota; class Negativicutes; order Acidaminococcales; family Acidaminococcaceae; genus Succiniclasticum. The sequence continues at coordinate 15,035 of JAFTZZ010000102.1, forward strand.
GCCATGGCCAGAATGCCGATCTTGCCGTTTTCAAATACGGAAGCCAGTACGACCACTCCGCCGGTCTTATCCCGCAGCTGGTCGCCCATGGTACGCAGCGCGTTAACGTCTGAAACGCTTACCTTCTGTACCAGCGCATTTACGCCTTTGATCTCTTTTACCTGATCCGCCGCACTGGAAGCCGCTGCCGCAGCCATCTTGCTTTCCAGCGCTTTCACCTTCTGCGCGGCTTCTTTGGCTTCCGCTGCCAGTACATCCAGCCGTTCTTCCACGTCCGTATTGCGGCAGTGCAGCTTTGCCGCTACGTTACTGATGGTCTTCTCCAGCCCTTCCACATAAGACAGGGCGCCGTAACCGGTCACCGCTTCGATGCGGCGCACACCGGCGCCGGTGGAAGATTCACTGACAATCTTGAACAGGCCAATCTGGGCCGTATTGGTCACATGCACGCCGCCGCACAGTTCCATGGAAAACTCCGGAACAGTAACGACCCGCACCACTGCGCCGTACTTTTCACCGAACAGCGCCATGGCGCCGCGTTTCTTTGCTTCTTCAATAGGCACTTCTTCAAACGTGACCGTCTTGGCTGCCAGAATCTGCTCATTGACAATTTTTTCAACCTGAGCCAGTTCTTCCGGCGTTACGGCAGAAAAATGAGAGAAGTCAAAATGCAGACGGTCCGGGCCTACATAGCTGCCGGCCTGGTTGACATGGTCTCCCAGCACCTGACGCAGGGCAGCCTGCAGCAGATGGGTCGCCGTATGATTGCGGGCAATATCGGATTTGCGGGCCGTATCCACTTCAAAGGTAACATCATCGCCAACCGCAATAGTGCCCTCTTCCACAGTGCCCGCCATATAAGTCACGCCGTCAGGCAGTTTCTTCGTCTTGGTAACGCGCAGCAGTCCGGCAGGCGCCTTGATCACGCCAATGTCGCCCAGCTGTCCGCCGCCTTCCGCATGGAAGCCGGTCACATCCAGGATGACAGCCGCATCATTGCCATCCGACACGGAATCCACCGGCTGCGCATCCGCAACCGGATAGACCCTGACCACCTTGCCTGCATGTGCCGTTTCATCCACCTTCAGCGCAGCGACATTCAGGTCGCGGTCATTATAAATAACGGGACGGCCGGTCTTATCGTCCCGGGCGTCGCGGGCCATCTTGCGCTGTACTTCCAGCGCAGCCGCAAAGCCCTTTTCGTCCAGGGTCAGCCCCTGCTCTTCCAAAATTTCCGCAGTCAGCTCCTTGGGGAAGCCAAACGTGTCAGACAGCTTGAACGCAATATTGCCATCCAGTTCTGTCCTGCCCTCTGCTTTCAGCCGGGCAATCTCCGCGTCCAGCATTTCGCTGCCGCTCTTCAGGGTCTTCAGGAAGCTGCTTTCTTCCATATGGATAACTTTTTTAATATAATCCTGTTTTTCCCGGATCTCCGGATAAGCGTCGCCGTACATGCCGACAACCACGTCAACCGCGCCGCCCAGGAATTCGTGATCAATCCCCAACAGGCGTCCGTGACGGACAGCCCGGCGCAGCACCCGGCGCAGGATATAGCCGCGGCCCAGGTTGGACGGCAGGATACCGTCGCCAATCATAAAGGTCAGGCTGCGGGCATGGTCCGCAATGACCTTCAGGGAAACATCGGTCTTGGGGGAAGCGTTGTACGCCACGCCGCTGACCTTGCAGCCATATTCGACAATGGGGAAGATCAGGTCGGTCTCAAAGTTGGACGGCTTGCCCTGCAGCACAGAAGCAATACGCTCCAGACCGGCGCCTGTATCAATATTCTTATGTTCCAGCGGCGTATAGGTGCCGTCTTCGTTCTGGTTGAACTGGGTGAAGACCAGGTTCCACAGTTCCAGAAAACGCCCACAGTCGCAGTCCGGGCCGCAGTCCGGTTTGCCGCAGCCCCGTTCCGGGCCTAAATCAATGTGAATCTCCGAGCAGGGACCGCAGGGGCCGCTGCCGATTTCCCAGAAGTTGTCTTCCAACCGCATGATGCGCTCTTCCGGAATGCCTACATCGTCGCGCCAGATCTGATACGCTTCATCATCGCTGGTATGAATGGTGATGTACAGCTTGTCACCGGGCAGCTCCAGTTCTTTGGTCAGAAATTCCCAGCTCCAGGGAATAATTTCTTTTTTAAAGTAATCGCCGAAAGAAAAGTTCCCCAGCATTTCAAAATAGGTATGGTGACGGGCAGTACGGCCTACATTTTCAATATCGCCGGTACGCACGCACTTCTGGCAGGTCGTTACACGGGGGGAAGGCGGCTTCATCTTACCGGTAAAGAAGGGTTTAAACGGGGCCATACCGGCGCCGATTAGCAACAGAGTCGGATCGTCCTGGGGAATCAAGGACGCGCTGGGCAAACGTAAATGCCCTCTTTCTTCAAAGAATTTCAGGAATTTTTCGCGGAGTTCATTGCCGCTCATGTACTTCATATGCTTCTCTCTCCTTTGTGTTTATAGAAACAATCTTCCATAATAAACGATAATCATACTATAAAATTATACGCAATATCGGGAATAAAGTCAATTTCTATATAAAATAATGATAAAAAATAAGGGACAGGTTTCGCAAAAACGGTTAGTTTACTAACCGGAAATTTTTCGCGACCTCAGTCACAGTGCTGATTTCAAAGCCTGCTCTTTTTATATGTTTACGAGACCTTGTCTGTTTGTCTGTCTCCCGGTAATACGTCGTTTGCAATTTACTTCTTCTTTGTTCGAAAGAGCTGTCATAGCGTATACGTCAAAAAAGCCCATCGCGCGGATGGGCTGATTTCATTATCCTATTATTTCCAATTATAAAATTGCCCCACAATGCCGTTCATCCTCAAGGTATTGAACCTGCATGTGCAGGTGGGTGCCTTACCGCCAGTCGCAAAAGTCCACTCGGAGGAGGCTGGTTTTTGAAAGGCGCGAAGTCAGGCTCCCTTAGTAAATTCGTTGGCTCAGCACAGAGAAAGATGTAACGAACACCGCAGGGTAACTTTGCGTAATTTGGTTTTCAGTTTTCAGGGCTTTCGTTTCAGCAGTCTGAAAGCGTTTACCCATCTATAAAATCCTTACACTTATAATATAACAGACCCGAAGCATTTTTTCAATGCTCCGGGTCCAAAATTACTGTTGCTTTTTCTCTTTTGCCAGCAGTGACAGCTTAATGTGCAGCTCCCGCAGCTGTTTTTCGTCAACCAAATTGGGCGCTTCGCTCATCATGTCGTTGGCGTTCTGAGTCTTCGGGAAGGCAATTACGTCGCGGATAGAAGGACGCTTCGCCATCAGCATGATCATACGGTCCAGACCGAAGGCCAGCCCTCCGTGGGGCGGCGCGCCGTATTCAAAGGCCTGCATCATGAAGCCGAATTTTTCCTGGGCTTCTTCATCGGTGAGGCCGATTGCCTCGAAGATCGCATTCTGTACATCGCGGCGATGGATACGGATGGAACCGCCGCCCAGTTCTACCCCGTTCAGCACCATGTCATAGGCTTTGACGTAAACTTTGCCGGGGTCGGTCTGCAGCATAGGCAGGTCTTCGTCGCAGGGCGCCGTAAACGGATGGTGCATGGCAACCCAGCGTTTTTCATCCTCGTTCCACTCAAACATCGGGAAACGGGTAACCCAGGTAAAGCACAGCTTGTCTTTGTCAATCAGGTTCATGCGTTTTGCCATTTCAATACGCAGCGCGCCCAGCGCCTGTGCCACAACAGCCGGTTTGTCCGCCACGAAGAGCAGCAGGTCACCCGGTTCGGCAACCGCCGTTTTCTTAATCGCATTCAGATGCGCTTCGTCAAAGAACTTGGCAATGGGGGATTTTACGCTGCCGTCCGACTGGATCTGCATCCAGGCCAGGCCCTTGGCGCCGTAAATCGCCACAAAATCAACCAGTCCGTCCAGTTCCCGGCGGGGAATATTGGCGTCGCCTTTGACGTTGATGGCTTTTACAATGCCGCCGTCGGCAATAATATTATTAAATACTTTGAAGTCAGAACCGGAAACCGCGTCCACCATGTTGATCAGGGGCATGTCAAAGCGCAGGTCCGGCTTGTCACTGCCGTACTTGTCCATGGCTTCGTCCCAGGTCATGCGCTGCATGGGCCGCTGGATATCCACACCCAAAGCGCCCTTGAACACGTAGGCGATCAGGCCTTCCATCATGTCCATGACGTCGTCCATTTCCACAAAGGACATTTCCACGTCCAGCTGGGTAAATTCCGGCTGGCGGTCAGCGCGCAGGTCTTCATCGCGGAAGCAGCGGGCGATCTGGAAATACCGTTCATAACCGCCCACCATCAGCAGCTGTTTGAAAATCTGCGGGGACTGGGGCAGCGCGTAAAACTTGCCGGGGTTCACGCGGCTGGGAACCAGATAGTCCCGGGCGCCTTCCGGCGTGCTCTTGCACAGCATCGGCGTTTCGATTTCCAGAAAACCGTTGTTGTCCATATAATCGCGCATCAGCTTGGTTACTTTATGCCGTAAAATCAGGTTGGCCTGCATCTCCGGACGGCGCAGGTCCAGATAGCGGTATTTCAGGCGCAGGTTTTCATCCGTGTCAATGCCGTCCTGGATGTAGAACGGAGGCGTTTTGGCGCCGTTCAGCACGTTCAGTGTGTTGGCGACAACTTCAATGTCGCCGGTAGCGATGTTGGGGTTCACGGTTTCCGCGTCACGTTCCCGCACCTTGCCGAACACCTGGATTACATATTCACTGCGGATTGCTTCCGCATTTTTGAAGCTTTCACCTGCGTCCGGGTCAATGACTACCTGGCAGATACCGGAACGGTCCCGCAGGTCGATAAAAATCAGTCCGCCATTGTCGCGGCGCTTGGATACCCAGCCGCACAGTGCCACCTCTTTGCCGGAATCGGCTTTGGTCAGCGTTCCGCAATGATGATCGCGCTTAAACTTTTCACTCATTCTTCTGCACCTCTGTCTTTAAAATTGTTGTTATATCAGCAATGGGAATTTCCCGTTGGTTATTATTTTTGTCTTCTGCGTTCATATCGCGCAGGGTCACACAGTTCCGTGACAGCTCGTCCTCCCCGAAGATCAGCACGAATTTCGCGTTGAGCCGGTTCGCCGTCTTCATCTGGGCTTTCATGCTGCGCTGCTGGTAATCATACGCGGCGCAAAGCCCCGCCTCCCGCAGCTGTTCCGTTACCGTAAACGCCAGGGTCGCGGCTTCTGCTTTCGGCGCAATGGCAAACACATCTACGCCGTCAGCTTCCCGTGGCAGCAGGTTCTGGCTTTCCAGCGCCAGGATCACCCGTTCCATGCCCATGGCAAAGCCGATACCGGGAGTCGCAGGTCCGCCGACCTCTTCCACCAGGCCGTCATAACGGCCGCCGCCCAACACGGCGCTCTGGGCGCCCAAAGGCGTGTACTGGATCTCAAAGGCCGTCCGCGTGTAATAATCCAACCCGCGCACTAGTGTGGGGTCAACCACGAAATCCACTCCGGAAGCTTTCAGCAGCTCCTGCACCGCTGCAAAATGCTGCCTGCATTCATCATCCAGGCATTCTGCCAGCTTCGGCGCGCCAGCCGCCAGCCTATGGCATTTTTCATTCTTGCAGTCCAAAAGACGCATGGGATTCCGGTCAAAGCGGGAACGGCAGTCTTCGCAAAGCTCAGCCAGATGCGGACGGTAATAGTCCTGCAACTTCTGCCGGTACGCCGGACGGCATTCCGGACAGCCTACCGTATTGATTTTCAGCTGCAGATCCTGCAGGCCCAGTCTGCGTAAAATCTGCACCGCCAACAGGATGATCTCCGCATCCGCGTTCGGTCCCGGCGCGCCCAGCAGCTCCACGCCAAACTGGTGGAACTGGCGCTGCCGGCCGGCCTGGGGCCTGTCATAGCGGAACATGGGTCCGATGTAGAACAGCTTGGCCGGATCCGGTTCCGCATACATTTTATGCTCAATGAATGACCGCACGGCAGAAGCCGTATTTTCGGGCCGCAGCGTGATCCAGCGGCCGCTCCGGTCCTGAAATGAATACATTTCTTTTTCCACTACATCCGTAGTATCGCCGATCCCCCGTTTGAACAGCTCCGTGTGTTCAAAAACCGGGGTCCGTATCTCTTTAAATCCAAAACACCTGCACAATTCACGCAGGACACCTTCCACATAGCGCCACGCGCCAACCTCTGACGGAAGAATATCCTTTGTGCCGCGCGGTAATGTTGTTAACACGCAGACTCCTCCTTCAAAAAACTTCAACAAGCGTTATATATTTTACCACTTTTCACGCAGGCTGACAATCTGTCTGCGCTATTTATGCCAATATTTTAATCAGTATATCCACAAAACCACCGGTCATTTCCCTTCCCTTTCCAGCTTTTCCCTGCGCTGCTGCGCCAGCTGGTCATCCACCGGATCGGCGGTCAGGGAAGCCGCGACTTCATCCGTAACGATATCTTCTTCCGTATCCACCCCGTCATAATGCCAAAGCTCATCGTACAATACCCGGTACACAGCAGCCACCGGCATGGCAAACAGCATACCCAGGATACCGAACAGCTTGCCGCCGATCATCAGCGCCAGCAATATCACAACCGGATGTAACTTGATCTTCTTTCCCATGATGACCGGCTGCAGCACCTGGCTGTCCATCGTGTAGTAAATAATATAGAAAACAGCCAGCATCAGCGCTGTATCGGGTGTGGTTGAAGTATAAGCCACAAAAACGGCAGGAATCGCTGAAATAATCGGGCCGATGACCGGAATCGTCTCTGCCAGCAGGGCAATCAGGCCAAAGACCAGAGGATACGGCACGCCTAAAATCAGCAGCACAATCGTGACCGACAGCGCCGCCAAAATACTCAGCTTCCATAAGCCTTCCACATATCCGCTGATGGCAATGCCGATATTCGCCATCACCCGGCTCGCCTTGGGACGGGCACTGGGCGTAAACAGGTCGGTGATCATACGGCAAAGCTGCCGCCAGTCTTTTAAAAAGTAAAAAGCCAGAAACGGAACTACGATCAGGCCGACCAAATTCGCTACCATCTGTACCGTAGAATTCAACAGGTTCTGTACCACGCTGGCCAGAAAGCCCATAATGGAATTGATGGCTTCTTCCAGCAGCCCTTCCATGCTGGAAGGAAGCGTCGGTACGCCTGCCGACGGATCCTTCAGAAGCTTCAGCAGCGATTCGCCTTGCATCTGCTTTGAATACTCCGGCAGCTTCGCCAGCAGCTCATTGATTTGTCCGAACAACGGCAGTACGACAAAGGAAATCACAATTCCCATAAAAATAGCGGAAGCAATAAATGCCAGGATAATTGCCGCTACCCGGGACGGATGCATGCCGGTCTTGCCCAGCTGCAGCCGCACAAACGCCCTGGATAAGGGATACAGGGCAAAAGCCAGGCCGATAGCCAGCAAAATCGGGAACAGGAACGAACTCATTGCGTAAAGGACTGCCGAAACAGCAAACGCAATAAAGAACTTAATTATAGTATGCTGTTGTATATAATGGACATAATTGTTTTTCATTATTCAAATCTCTTAAAGCCAGGTTACTGTAAAAACGGATTCCGTTTCCGTTCCCAGCCCACACTGGTAGAAGGGCCATGCCCTGGCAGCAATGTCACATCATCGGCCAGCGGCAGTATCTTTTCCTTGATTGATTTCAGCAGGGTACCGTAGGAACCGCCAGGCAAATCAGTCCGCCCTATAGATTCGGCAAAAATGGTATCGCCGCAGAAAACCAGTTCATCTGTCATATAACATACGCCGCCCGGTGTATGACCGGGTGTCGTCATCACTTTAAACTTCATGCCTGCCGCTTCAAATTCATCGTTATCTTTGACGATCACATCTGCCGCACCGTAATTCCTGGCCGGTCCCGGAAAGAAGAGAGAGGTGGAATGAGTCAGGCGTTCCGCATCCCCTTCCCCGATATAAACCTTCGCTTTGGTGCCTTCCCGCACTTCCTTCAGGCCGCTGATATGATCCGCATGCCCATGGGTCAGCAAAATCGCGTCAACGGTCACCCCGTATTTTTTCACCACATCCATGATGCGGTCCCCGTCGTCGCCGGGATCCACCATCACCGCATGCTTCGTCTCTTCATTTTCTACAAGGTAGCAGTTTGTGCAGAGAGGTCCTACCTCCATCAGTCTGATCATCATCGTTTCTTTCCTTTCCCGCCTTCCGCGCCGCCGCTTCCGGTAGTCATCCGTTCCACACTGTAGATGCCCTGGATCCGTTTGATCCGGTTCATGATCGTTTCCAGCTGGCCGATATTGGTAATATCTAGGCCCAGATGGATGGTCGCCATTTTATTTTTATCAGAATGGCTGCTGATATTGTTGATATTGATTTTATTTTCACTGATCGCCATCATGATATCCACCATGATGCCCGGCTTATCCACAGCCACGATCACAATATTGGCCTTGTAAACCGCATCGGTTGCCACGTCCCAGGTCACGTCGATAAGCCGGCGCTGTTCCTCCGGATTATTGGACATCACATTGGGGCAGTCCGTCCTGTGGACGGAAA
>JAFTZZ010000103.1 GCA_017460905.1 Acidaminococcaceae bacterium
AAGGAGCGGGACGTGGCGCAGCTGGACGGTTATTCCGTAAGGGCATTGATGTGTGCGGATAACATGGACCTGCTGGTGCAGTACGTGGGCGGCGAACAGGTTGCGGCTACGGGCCTGCCCCCAGGCAACAACAAATATTACAATGCGGAATGGTTTATAGATTTCTTCCGTAACCTGTCCGGCGCATTTGGAAAGAACATCTTTACGGATTCTTTTCAGGAAAGGGAGCGGGCGGAACGGCAGGCGGCTCTTGCGAAATGGAATGAGGCTGTAAACGCTGCCGGCATTAACGCTTCGGGCAACGATACGGCGCAGGGCGGCTGGCAATGCAGTGCCTGCGGCCAGCTGAATACCGGCCCATTCTGCTCAGAGTGCGGGAGCGTTAAGCCGAAAGAGTGAAATATAAAACGAAAATTATAGGAAGTGGCGAAAGAGAGCTGTTAGGCAAAACGTAGCTTTACAAGAATATATTGAATCAGTATTAAACATTTTTTCTGGTGACAGGACAAAACCTGCCGCCAGTTTTTTTATTTCCTTCTTGCGAAGTTATAAATGGTATGGATTTCAGTTAAAAATATCTGACACTGCTGTGTCAAATAAAGTGACAGATAAAGTGGCAAATAACTTTCAAATGTGATATAATACCAACGAAAGAAGGTGACAGGGTGAAGCTTGGATACGAAACGGAAACTGTTGAGTTCAAAAAGTCTACAGGTGAACTGAAAGAAGGCGTGATTTCCATTAGCTCAATGTTAAATAAACACGGGGAAGCGGTGCTTTATTTCGGTGTAAAAAATGATGGGAGCGTCATTGGGCAGCAGATTGGCGACAGCACATTGCGGGATGTTTCACAGGCCATCGCGAATCACATTAAGCCGCAGGTTATACCGACGATTTCTATTGAATTGATTGAGGATAAAAATGTGATCAAGATTTCTGCCGTAGGAAAGGACACGCCCTATTCCGCTTATGGGAAATATTATGTAAGAAGCGCGGATGAAGACCGTGAATTGCTTCCGGCCCAGTTAAAAAAGCTTATTCATGACACGGTCTATAAAGACAAAATCGTAGAGATCAAAAGCAACAAACGCGACTTAACATTTAAGCAATTAAAACTTTTATTTCTTGAACAGGGAATTGCCATCAACGAAAAAGAATTTGAAGAGAATGCGGGATTGAAGCTGCCGGATGGATCGTTTAATCTTATGGCAGAATTGCTGGCGGATAAAAATGATATTTCCATTAAGACTGTAATGTTCTCGGGAACGAACAAAAACCAGATTATTCGCAGAAATGAATACGGTTTCAAATCACTGATTAGCGCTATGGACCAGGTGTTAAGTTATATGGAGGCCCTGAACGATACCAAGGTTGAAATGGGAAATCACCAGAGAGAAGAACAAAAACTGTTTGATTTTCCGTCGTTTAAAGAGGCCTGGCAGAACGCCTGCCTTCATACAAAATGGGAGCAGCTGAATCCTCCGGCCGTTTACATTTTCGCGGACAGGATTGAGATCATTTCTACAGGAGGGCTTCCTTCCGGCCTGACAGAGGACGAGTTCTTCCGGGGGATCAGCCGTCCGGTCAACACAAAACTGCAAAAAATTTTCGGGCAGTTAGGCTATGTGGAACAAACGGGGCACGGCGTCCCGCTTATTGTTACAAATTACGGGAAATGGGCGTTTTCCATTTCAGAAAATTTTATCAACGTGACGATACCTTTTAATCACGAGCTTGTCCTCGCAACGGAGCAGTCTTTTACAACGGCCTCTGATAAGAATTTAAGAATTGGTGAAGAACCGGCGTTCTTGACAAGGCCAGATTCGTGGGCGCTGCCGGAGCGGCTGAATGACGCGCAGAAAAAGATTATAGAAATTTTAATAAATAATCCCTATGCAACATTAGAAAAATTATCCTTGCAAAGCGGCTTCAGCGTTAGCTATGTCCGTAAAGTTTTGGATGCGCTTCGCAGTAAAAAAATTGTGGAAAGAGTTGGCGCGAATAAAAATGGCTATTGGAAAGTCAAGAAATCTGTAACAATCAAATGATCCGGGAGGAATTATCTATGATGTCATATGTTTGGCCGATGGCGCTGGTGGTGCTGTCAAACACGTTATATCAGATTTGCGCCAAATCGGTGCCGGGAGGCATGAATCCCTTTGCGTCGCTGACCGTTACCTATTTGATCGGCGCGGCGGCTTCCGGACTTTTTTACGTTGCCCTGGGCGACGGCACCGGTCTTTTGCAGGAATATGCAAAACTGAACTGGGCGCCGTTCGCATTGGGCTTTGTAATTGTGGGACTGGAAGTGGGCTGGATCTATGCGTACAAAGCAGGCTGGCCGGTCAGCACTGCCTTTATTTTACAGAGCGCTGTCCTTGCAGGCTTTTTACTGGCAGTCGGCTGGTTTCTGTACCGGGAACCGATTACGTGGAACAAAGTCGTGGGTATCGTGATCTGCCTTATCGGCCTGTATTTTTTGAGTCGGCAGTAAGCTGAGGAAGTAAAAAAAGGATCGAGTGCGGAATTTGAAAAATATAATTGCATGAATGCTTTTTGCAATGCTTCTGATGAAAAATGTATGAATTTACTTATGCCTTACCTTCTATCAAAATTTTTCTTTCACTTTCCCGCTTTCCTCTTGCATTTTTGCCGTTAAATTGCGATAATTTAATGTAAGAGAGTAATTACCGTTAGTTATCGTGTTCGGCATCGAAGACGTCATTGTTTTGGCAATGCGGGAATGGGTATCTGGTAGTATGTAAGCATGACAATGAAGTCGGAAGATTTTTTTGTCATGCTTTTTATATTGTACAAAATTGGGACGGGGGGAAGGATATGAAAACTCTGTTAGCTCATACCAAGGAGATCAATGAACAGCTGGCCCGCTACGGTGTAAAGTTCGGAATTTACAAAGAGGGCCGCTTCAATGAGCGGCTGTTCCCGTTTGATCCGGTTCCGCGGCAGATCCCGGAGAAGGATTTTGAGGTGTTGGAGAAGGGCCTGATCCAACGCGTTACGGCGCTGAACAAATTCATTTACGACATCTATCACGACAAAAAAATTGTGCGTGACAATGTGGTGCCGGAAGAATTTGTGTACCGTTCCCCGGGCTATCTGGCTCAGTGCGAGGGCATTACGCCGTCCAAAAATGTGTACAGTCATATTTCGGGCATCGACCTTGTCATCGGCAAGGACGGCGTCTGGTATATTTTGGAAGATAACCTGCGCATTCCGTCGGGCGCGTCCTATCCGCTGATTGCCCGTACGCTTTGCCGCCGCTGCAGTCCGGATACGTTCAAACGCCACCGGGTACGCGACAACCGCAATTACGGTGCGCTGCTGAAGCGGACCATGGATTATGTGAACACCGGCGGTATCAACGTAATTTTCACGCCGGGCCGTTACAACGCCGCGTATTTTGAACATTCCTATCTGGCGGAGCAGGCAGGCGCGGTGCTGGCGGAAAGCAGCGATTTGTTTGTAGAAGACCAGACGCTGTATTATCACACCGGCCGGGATCCGGTGCGCGTGGGCGCGCTGTACCGCCGCGTCAGTGATGAATATATGGACCCGCTCTGCTTCGAACCGTCGTCCCTGATTGGCATTCCAAACCTGATGGAAGCGTACCGCGCCGGTAACGTGGCGGTAATCAACGCGCCGGGTAACGGGGTGGCGGACGATAAGGGGATCTACTATTTCGTGCCGAAGATGATTTCCTATTACTTGGGCGAGGAAGCAATTTTGAAAAACGCGCCCACCTATCTGCCGTATTACGAAGAAGACCGCAAATACACGCTGGACAACATTGACAAGCTGGTGATCAAGGATGTGGCGGAGGCAGGCGGCTACGGCGTCGTCTTCGGGGAAAATCTCACGCAGGAGCAGCGGGAGGATTTGAAGAACACAATCAAGAATGCGCCCCGGCGTTTCATTGCCCAGGAAGTTATCGACTTCCAGGACCTGCCGATTCTGGAGAACGGCGAAACCGTCGAGCGCAAGGCGGATCTGCGCGCGTTTGTCCTCAGCGGTGAAGATGTGCAGGTATGGCCCAGCGGCCTCACCCGTTTTTCCCGCAACCCGGACAGCTTTGTTGTGAATTCATCGCAGGGAGGAGGCTTCAAGGACACATGGATAGTTTGTCAGTAAGTAAAGTTAACCGTCTTTTCTGGCTGGGACGGTATTATGAGCGGCTGGCCACAACTCTCAGTTATCTGTGGGACTGGTATGATGTGATGATTGACGGGGAAATCGATTATCCTTTGTTTTGCCAGAAGCTGAGCATTGACTGCTGTTATAAAGACGATAAAGATTTTATGCATAACTATATTTTTGACGGAACCAATCCGGATTCGCTTCGGACGGTGGCGGACGCGATGCTGGGCAACGGCATGATGCTGCGCGAAATTATCGGCAGCCGCACGCTGGCGTATCTGGAACTGACTGTTTTGGGTATGAAAAGCGCGGAGTCGAGCGACAGTCCGACGCTGCCGCTGCAGCGCGTGATTGATTTTGTCATGGCGTTCCGCGGCAGTTACGACGATACCATTGACGATGAAAATGTGCGGAACATCATCAAGTGCGGCGCGGGGGTGGAACGCCTCAGCCTGTACCTGCGTCTGGGCTGGCATCTGGATGCCATCGAGTCGGAAATCGGCAAGCTGATGAAGCGGATGAACCGGACGACGCTGCGTCCGTCCCAGGGTTCGCTGCAGGTTCTGTTTACGGCAAAGAATCCGAAGACGCCGGAAGAATGCAAAAAACTTCTGGAAGCCGCGGAAAATTTGTTTACGGTGTAAGTGTTGGAGGTACTGTTTAATGCATCGGGAGTTGTCCTTTTATTTTGATACAGTTTTGAATTTTTCCGGTCCGGTGACTGAACATAATTTTCTGTTGCGGTGCATTCCTGCCGACACGCCGGAGCAAAAGATTCTTTCGTATACGCTGACTGTGTTTCCGGACGCGTCGGCGGCCCGCATCGGGAAGGATTCGTTCGGGAATTTTGTCCGGGCAGGACGGGTGGCGGAGGCTCACGATTCATTCCGTTACACGCTGCAGGGCATGGCGTACCGTGATGATTCGCTGCGCGTTCCCGAAGAGGCGGCGCCGTTTTATCGCTATGCGTCGCCGTTGACGCAGCCTACGCCGGAACTGGCGGAATTTTTTGCGGCGCAATCTGCTGCAGGCTGGTGCGCGGCGCAGCAGCAGGCGCAACAATTTTCCGAAAACAATGTGCCGGCGCTAAACGCGCTGGAAAAAGCAAAAATTCTCTGCGCGAAAGTGCATGAGCATTTTACCTATACGCCCGGTGAAACTAACGTGATGACAACGGCGGGCGAAGCCTTTGCGGCAGCGAAAGGCGTGTGCCAGGACTATGCGCATGTGCTGATTGCGCTCTGCCGCATGGCGGGCATTCCGTCCCGCTATGTCAGCGGGCTGTTCACCGGTGAGGGAGCCAGCCACGCCTGGGTGGAAATCTGGATGGGCGGACTGTGGTACGGGATCGATCCGACCCACGACTGTCCGGCGGACGAAAAATACCTGAAGCTTTGCGTGGGCCGCGATTACGCAGACTGCCCGATCGAGCGGGGCGTGTTCTCCGGTTGGGCGGAGCAGACGCAGAATGTGTTTACGAAGGTGACGGATTAAAAAACTGCCTGCCGTTTGGCAGCGCAGGTTTTGCAAAATTAAGAGCTTTTTCATAAAAAACCAAACATTAAGGAGACCCTATGATCGAGACTGTGATTAAGGCGCCGCTCCCGGTGGGAGAGGCGCTTGCGATTCAGAAAAACCGTATTGCAGGGCGTGACGCCGCAACGCGTCGGCTGGCGATTGTTACCGGCACCCACGGCGACGAGCTGGAGGGGCAGTATGTCGCCTGGCAGCTGGCCCGCGTGCTGGAAGAGAAAAAAGATGCGCTCAGAGGCACTGTCGATATTTATCCGGCACTGAATCCGCTGGGCATCAGTACGATTTACCGCGGCCTTCCGGGGTTTGACCTGGATATGAACCGCATCTTTCCCGGCAGCCGGAACGAGACCATGTACGAATACATTGCCAACGGGATCATACGCGATATTAAAGGCGCAGACCTGTGCATTGACATTCACGCCAGCAATATTTTCCTGCGGGAGATTCCCCAGGTGCGCATCAATGAAAAGACGGCGAAGCAGCTGGTGCCGCTGGCGAAGCTGCTGAATATGGATTTTATCTGGGTGCACAGCGCGGCGACCGTTCTGGAAAGCACGCTGGCTTACAGCCTGAACATGCTGGACACGAAAACGCTTGTGGTGGAAATGGGCGTCGGCATGCGCATTACGCAAAGCTATGGGGATCAGCTGATCACGGGGATTTTATCGGTCATGGCGCATCTGGGCATGCTGGCGGAGCCGGGGCCTGCGGTGAAGCAGCCGGTGGTCAGCACCGACGGCAGTGTAAGCTTCCTCAACGCGGGCGCGTCCGGTTTCTTTATGCCCCAGGTGAAGCATGGCGATTACGTGAAAAAAGGCCAGCTTGTGGGTCTGATCGCGGATTCGCTGGACGGCGGCACGAAAGAAACGCTCTGCAGTCCGGTGGACGGTCTGGTATTCACCCTGCGGGAATATCCGGTGGTCAACGAAGGTTCCCTGATTGCGCGGATACTGGGCGGTATCGGGACGAACAAGAAAAAAACTGCAGTCCCGGAAACAGAGCAGGCAGATGAAAAGAAAAGCGCTTCCTCCGTGAAGGGTGGCAGCACGGCAAAACGGAAAGCGGGTTTGGCTGCGAAGAGGGGAGGCGCGAAGCGATGAGAAAGGTAAAGCTTTTTACGATTGACGCCCTGCCTTATCGCCAGCCGATTCCGGTGTACGGCTACCGTTTCGGCTCGCGGAAAAAGACGCTGGCCGTCATGGGGGCGATCCGCGGGGACGAAGTGCAGCAGATGTATGTGGCAGCGCGGCTGGTCCGCAAGTTCTCGGAGCTGGAAAAGCAGGGCGCTTTCGCGCCGGACCTGGGCGTACTTGTGGTTCCCTGCGCCGGCCAGTTTTCCATGAATGTGAGCAAGCGGTTCTGGCCTTTGGACAATACAGACATCAACCGCATGTTCCCCGGTTACAGCGAAGGGGAGACCACGCAGCGGCTGGCGGACAGGATATTCAGGGCGCTGCAGGGCTACAGGTGGGGCGTCCACCTGGCCAGCTTTTACCTGCCCGGGGATTTCGTTCCCCATGTGCGGATCATGGACACCGGCTATCAGCCCAACGAAGAAGGACTGGATTTCGGTCTGCCGTATCTGATGATACGCAAGCCCCATCCGTACGATACCACTACGCTCAACTACAACTGGCAGGTGTGGGAGACCCGAACCTTTTCCATCTATTCCCGCACGACGGACTATATTGATGAGGAGAGCGCGGAAATGGCGGCGGACAGCGTGCTGTATTTTCTGGCGAAAAAGGGGATGCTGCCCTATAAGCTGCCGGAGGGCGTGCGGCGCTTCCTGTCCGAGAAGGGCCTGCTGGGCAGTGAATTGCCGGAGGGATCCAGAACAAAAACAGTAAAAGAAGAAAATCTTGTGAACATCCACAATAAAGCGGGCGGCATCCTGATCCGTTACCATCATCCGGCAGATTTTGTCAGGGAGGGCAACCTGCTGGCGGAGATTATCGATCCCTATACTACGGATGTGCGGGAAAAAATCCGGGCGCCAAAGGACGGTACCCTGTTCTTTGCTCACCACGGGCAGCTGATCGCGGGCCGCTCTATCGTGTTCCGGCTGATACCGAAAGAACGCGTGGGAAAATAAAATACAGAGGCAGGTAAAATCTTTTGCCTGTCTTTTTTACAGTCGGGGTTGTAATTTTTTCTTGCAGTCTTTTATATAGTACGATAAAATAAAAAGGCAGTTTGTGTAATTTTTATTTGCAGGTCCACAGTAATGCAAAAAAATCAAGGGGAATGAGCACATGAGCGGATACTTTGGCGTTGTATCAAAAGAAGATTGTATTTTTGATTTGTTTTTCGGTACGGATTACCATTCCCATCTAGGAACCCGCCGCGCCGGTTTGGCGGTGTACGGGGAAGAGGGTTTCAACCGGTCCATTCATAATATTGAAAACTCTCCGTTCCGCACCAAATTTGATGATGATATCCATCACATGCGCGGTAATCTGGGTATCGGCTGTATTTCAGATTTTGAAGCGCAGCCGCTGATCGTGCGTTCCCATCACGGCACGTATGCGATTACAACGGTCAGCAAGATCAACAATATGGATGAACTGGTAGACCGGATCATGAAAAAGACCGGCACGCATTTTCTGGAAATGAGCGGCGGTTCTATCAACGCGACGGAGCTGGTGGCGACGCTGATCAATCAGAAGGATAATCTGATTGAAGGCATCCAGTACGCGCAGGAATGCGTGGACGGTTCCCTTTCGCTGATGATCATGACGCCTCAGGGCGTATACGTGGCCCGCGATAAGGTCGGACGCACGCCGATGATCCTGGGTAAAAAGGAAAACGGTTTCTGCGCTACCTTTGAGTCTACCGCATATCTGAATCTGGGGTACGAAAATTATAAGGAATTAGGCCCCGGCGAAATTGATATTATGACGCCGGAGGGTGTACAGGTGCTGGCGCAGCCGGGGAAAAAGATGCGGGTGTGCACGTTCCTGTGGGTGTATTACGGCTATCCTTCCTCGTTCTATCAGGGTGTTTCCGTAGAGCAGATGCGTTACAACTGCGGCAAGTACATGGCGCAGCGTGACCACGTTCCGAAAGAGGATGCGGATATCGTGGCCGGCGTTCCGGATTCCGGTATCGCCCATGCGGTCGGGTATGCCAATGAAAGCGGCATCCCCTTCTCCCGTCCGCTGATCAAGTACACGCCGACCTGGCCCCGTTCTTTCATGCCGACCATTCAGAGCAAGCGCAACCTGATTGCCAAGATGAAACTGATTCCGGTGCATGACCTGATTAACGATAAACGCATCATTTTAATTGACGATTCCATCGTGCGCGGCACGCAGCTGCGGGAAACGACGGAGTTCCTGTTCAGGACCGGGGCGAAAGAAGTGCACGCCCGTCCGGCCTGTCCGCCGATTACCTTCGGCTGCAAGTTCCTGAACTTTTCCCGTTCCAATTCCGAAATGGAACTGATCGCCCGCCAGATCGTGGCGCAGGAAGAAGGCGAAAACGTGGCGCGGGAAGTGCTGGAGGATTACTGCAATCCGGATTCCGACCGTTACCATACCATGGTGCAGGGTATCTGCAAGAAGATGGGCTTTACCAGCCTGGGCTTCAACCGTCTGGACGATATGATCAAAGCGGTAGGCATTGATCCCGACACGCTTTGCACGTATTGCTGGAATGGGAAAGACTAAACAGTATATTTTTTGAAAGAAAAATAATAGCGTGCAGGGACGGAAAAATCCCTGCACGCTTTCTGTTTTTTTATTATTGCATTTTCTGTTTTACCTGTACGAATACACGACTCCGAACAGCGCAGTCCGTCCGTAAGCGGGATAATCGCCGATGGTGCGGGAGCCTAATGATTCATAGGAATTGTTGAACAGGTTGTGTACTTTCAGGTAACTGCTCCAGTGCCTGCTGAATTTATAACCCAGGTTTACATCCACTACAAAGTAATTGCCGGAATACCAGCTCTTGTCCCGTCCGAAGCCGGAGGTGAGCAGAATGTTATTGGACCAGCGGCTGTCTTTGTAACGCAGGGCCGCTTTGATCTGATGACGGGCTACTAAATCAGTGTAG
>JAFTZZ010000104.1 GCA_017460905.1 Acidaminococcaceae bacterium
AAAGTTAGGGAAGCGCTGGCAAGCGTGCAGACGAATGAATCGGCGCTTCCTTAAATATATTATAGTTTATTTTGAGGGGATATCATGGCAGCACAGCTGACAAAGGAGCAATGGAATATTTTGGATGCGATGCGCAGCAATCTGGGATTGGCTGCGGATTTGGCTCAGGCTAAAATATCGCTGATTCTGCCGGTGGATCAGGACCGGCAGTTTTTTTCTGCGAATACCGCAGGCACGCGCGGGAAAAAAGTATCAGACAGCGGGGAAGAGATACGCTTTATCAGCGTGTTTGACCAGGCGGAGCCCCTGACCCGTTCCGAAAGCGCTGAACCGGACGGGGTTTCGCGTGCCGAAGAGGAACCGCTGGTGGTACAGGCGCTGAAAGAAAATACGGTGACAGAAGGTTTTCATGAGTTTTCGCTGGGACAGTTTGCCCGCCTGAAGGTGTATCCTGTCTGCGATACAGAAAATCGCTGCTTTGCCGCGGCCGCATTTGAAGACCGGGAAGCAGACGTCGTTTTCTGGGATACGACAATGGATTTTCTGCGGGGCAGCAGCAAGGATTACGCAGGCAACAGCTGTTACCGGCGGCTGAGCAGTATCGACGGACTGGTACTGGCAGACGCCGGGGATGGGCGTATCCTTGCGGCAAACAATGCGGCCCGCCACATTTACCGCGTGCTGGGGATTGGCTCTTTGATTGGACGGCGCGCCGACAGTGAGGAGATTGACTGGACCGGTTTCCATAATGTTTTGCGGACGGGCAGGGCCGAAGAGCAGGAATTGCGACAGAAAGGACTGTTCCTGGATATTCGTTTCCTGCCGTTGAAAATGGCGGGAAACATAGAACGAATCATTGTTGTAATCGAAGATATTACACAGCTGAAATTAAAAGATGAAGAGCTAAGGGTAAAATCGGCGGTAATCAAAGAAATACATCACCGGGTCAAAAACAATCTGCAGACGATTGCCAGTCTGCTGCGTCTGGAGCAGCGCAGGGCTGCGTCTGAAGAAACGAAGGTTGCGCTGCGCGATTCCATCAACCGTATCAGCAGCATTGCGCTGGTGCATGAATATCTTTCCGGACAGGGAACGGAAACGGTGGATATCAATGAACTGGGCAACGGCGTGTTCCGGACGGTCATGAGCAGCATGAAGACGCCGGACCTGCAGCTGGAAATGAAATTTACTGCTGCGGATCTGCGGCTGCCATCCCAGCAGGCTGCAAGCCTGGCCCTGGTTTTAAATGAACTGCTGCAGAATGCCCTGGAGCATGGCTTTGAAAATCGCAAAAGCGGCACGCTGACAGCCCGGATTGAGCAGATATCTGCCAAAAACAGCGGAACAGAAATGTTGGCGGAAAGCGTGCCGGGCATGGCGGATGTCAACACTAAAGAGAACAGCAACATACTGCTGCTGCAGGTAGAAGATGACGGGGTGGGGCTGCCCCGGAATTTTGATCTGCAAAAAACAAAAAGCCTGGGCCTGAAAATCGTACAGACCGTTGTGCAGTCCGATTTAAAAGGAACTTTTCAGCTGAAGTCAGGCGCCGGTTGGCGTGGAACTGTTGCCCGGGTGCTGATTCGTGTGTAAGCCGGCATGTAGTCGGATTTATAAAAATTATAGAATAAAAATGATTTTGTTTGTATTTGGAGGGGCTTGTTATGAAAGTGTTACGGGTATTAATTGCGGACGACGAAGCGCTGCTGCGTCTGGATCTGCGGGAGATGTTGGAGGAAGCGGGACATACCGTTGTCGGCGAAGCGGAGAACGGGAAAATCGCGTTGGAACTGGCCGAGAAAGAAAAACCGGATTTGGTCATCATGGATGTGAAGATGCCGGTTATGGACGGACTGGCAGCTGCAAAGATAATCGGTGAAAAAAATGCGGCGCCGGTTTTGTTGCTTACGGCTTACAGCCAACAGGATATTGTGAAACAGGCAACCGATTCCGGGGTATTTGCCTATCTGGTAAAACCCATCCGGGAGGAAGAGCTTTTTCCGGCTATTGAAATCGCAATCAGCCGTTTTGAAGCGTTTCGGCGCCTGAATGCGGAGCTGGACAAAGCCAAGGATGACCTGGAGACGCGTAAACTGCTGGACCGGGCCAAAGGAATCCTGATGGACCAGTATAAATTTACGGAAAAGGATGCCTTTCAGGCTATGCAGAAACTCAGCATGGACCGTCGGCTTTCCCTGAAAGCGGTGGCCAGAGCTGTTATTGCCAGCGCGGAAATACATGAGAAAGAAAAGGAAAAGAAGAAAAGTAAAAAATAAAATGCCGCCTGTCATCTCTTTTCCCCTTCTCGCTTCGCTCGTTGAAGGGGCCTCTTAGAGAGATGACAGGTGGCTTAACTATTTTATGAACAAATTATAGATTCTATTATTTTTTATTTTACCGTTTCGTAATCAGTTCTTTACCGGCCTGCAAGGCTTTTTTGTTTGCGTCTTCCGTGCCTTTCGGTACGCGGTTCAGTACGGCTTTTTCCAGCGCTTCGTCCGATACACAGTGCGTCAATGCGTTTACTGCGCCTAACGCCACGATGTTGGCGAATAAGGATTTCCCGCAGGCGCTCACCGCCGTGTGGGTAATGGGCAGGTCAATCCGTTCCTTGTATGTGCCCGGAACTTCTTTTACAAATAACGAGTCGGTGATGACGACGCTGTTCTCACCGCAGTCCTTCGTGTATTTGTTGGCCGCTTCCTGGCTCATGGCCAGCAGCACGTCCGGGCAGGTCACCCGGCCGAAATAAATCTTGTCATCGGAGATGATCGCTTCCGCCTTGGAAGAGCCGCCCCGGGCTTCCGGCCCGTAGGACTGGGACTGGATCGCTTCCTTGCCGTCCAGGATCGCCGCTTCCGCTAAAATGATGCCTGCCGTGATCAGGCCCTGGCCGCCTGTGCCGGAGAATCGAAAATTATGTTTCATGATTATTTCCCTCCCTGTGCGCGCCGGATGACTTCGTCATAGGCTTCCGTGTATTCCTGTACTTCGTTGGTTTCGTACAGCACGCCGATGGGGAACTTGCCGGCCGCGACGGCTTCCGCCTTCTTCTCATCGTCCATCTTGTTCCAGGCTGCCACCATCACGCCGTGGTCACGCTGCCATTCCATCATCTTGGCCGGGGCGCCCGCCTTGTTCTGCCGTCCGAAGTTGATGGGACAGGCCGATACGCACTCGATGATGGAGAAACCCTTGTGGGCGATGCCTTTGGCGATCACGTCCACCATCAGCGGTACATGGAAGGTAGTGGCACGTGCGCAATAAGTTGCGCCTGCCGCTTTTGCCAGGTCCAACAAGTTAAAGGACGGCTCAATGGTCAGGTACGGGGCGGTGGTCGCCTTGGAACCTTTCGGGGTCATAGGCGAATACTGGCCGCCGGTCATGCCGTAGATGCTATTGTTATAGACAACCAACGTTAAATCGATATTGCGCCGCGCCGCGTGGATCAGGTGGTTGCCGCCGATAGCGGTGCAGTCGCCGTCGCCGCTGGCTACAATAACTTTCAATGCCGGGTTCGCCATCTTTAAGCCGCTGGCAATGGGCAGTGCCCGCCCATGCAGGGTGTTGGCCGTGTTGAAGTCCAGATACCCGGAGGAACGGCTGGAGCAGCCGATGCCGGAGATCAGGGCTACTTCATCTTTGGATAAGCCCTGCTTGTCCACCGCTTTGATGATAGCGCCGGTGATGACGCCGTTGCCGCAGCCGGGGCACCAGATGTGGGGCAGCCGGCCGGGGCGAAAATATTTCTCAACTAATTGTTCCATTCCCATGGTAGTTTCTCCTTTCCCTTACCGGCCCATAGCCTTTTTGATCTCTGCCAGCAGTTCCTGCGGGGTAGAAGATTCGTTGTCATACTTGCCGTACAGCGTTACCGGGCATTTGCCGGCCACGACCCGTTCCACTTCCAGTACATACTGTCCGTAGTTCAGTTCGTGCACCAGGATGCCTTTTACCTTGCCGGCCCGTTCTTTCACTTCTTTTTCCGGGAAAGGCCAGATGGTGATGGGACGGAAGAAGCCGACCTTCAGGCCTTCCGCACGGGCCATGTCTACCGCTTCATAAGCAGTGCGGGCCGCGCCGCCGAAGGAGAGTACGGCAAATTCCGCATCGTCCATTTTATAGTTTTCAAAAGTGACGATATCGTCTAAGTTGTTGTAAATTTTATCGTGCAGGCGGTTCAGCGCGTTGACAGTGCCTGCGGGAGTCCCTTTGGGGAAGCCGGTCTCGTAGTGGATCAGGCCGGTCACTTGCCAGCGGTAGCCGCTGCCGTAGTCTGCCATGGCGGGCACTAAGTTGTCTTCCGTAGTACCGTAAGCTAAATATTCTTCCGGCTTGCAGGTGGGACGG
>JAFTZZ010000105.1 GCA_017460905.1 Acidaminococcaceae bacterium
ATAATATAAAACCAGAAATCAAAACAAATCTGCGCTTCTGTAAGGCCTTTGTGCATTTGTTCGCGAATCGTTCCCAAGACTGTGAAATGCGAGGCTGTTCTTTGATTTTTTGCTTAACTGCAACATGAACAGAACAGTTTCCTTGTAACGTAAAAGAACATTTTCCCCGAAAACCACAAGTCCCTGACAGGGGCGCAGTTTAGTTTTTGTAATGTTTTTAAAGTTTCAGACAAGAAGGAATCCGCGTAACATTGTCTCTTACAAAAGTTAAATACTATTAAAGCTTTGAAAGTTGGCTATTCATAAGATTGATCCCAAGCTAAACCTTTATACACCAACAGGTAAATGGGAGCGACGAGATTGTTTGCGTGACAGGAGGATACTATGTTTTGTAAAAACTGTTTCCGGCAGCTGTCGGATGGAGCGCGTTTTTGCCGTATTGCTGCTGGGCATTTTGCTGGCGGTACTGGGTCAGCAGAAAAAACCGGCGCAGGCATAACGGGCAAAATGAAATCCGCGTTACCGGCACTTGCGATTAATTAAAAAAGCTTGATTTTGAATTTTAAATCAAAAATCAAGATGAAATCGTGGAAGAAAACTGGCATTAAAGCAAGATAATAAACATTATTAAATTACCGCTAAAATACTATGAATTCGTATACGCCCCGTAGAGTGCGTTTTATGAAAAATACGATACAAACATCGCGTAGAGGCAAAAACGCGTCTATGGGCCTATACGGGCCTTTAAACGGCATTTGCGAAAATTCGGATTTTTAAAAAGTGCAAAATCCGGCTTTTTGTCCATTTTGCAATTTTAAACATACATGAAAAAAGAAGAAAATACAAGAAAAATAAAGTATTAATGCTATAAATCGTGTTAATTATTGGTCGTGAGCGTTTTAACTGAAAAACAGAGAATTACAGGCAATGAAAATAAGATAAAAAGGAAAAAACTCAACTTTTAACGCCAAAAACAACAAAAAGTCAAAGGGCAGGGGTGCATTTGAAAAAACAGGAATATCCCTGCTTTTCAAGGTAATCATTCCAGTGTATGTGTTTTGTATAAGGATACATAATAACGCTGATGACTGCGCAACGTTTTTGTTTTGCTTTCCTTAAAGGAATTGTGCAAGCGAAGCGCGGATGAATAGAATTTTGAAAATGAAATTTACGAATTGCGGATAAACGTTGGATAATTTTCCGGAGGTGACAGCAGTGATAATACATAACAGTTACGGAGAAAAGTTTGCAGGATTTTTTTCGCTGAAATGCTTTCGCGTTTTGCTGGCAGCGATTGTGTTTGTTGCGGGGATGATGGCGCAGAATGTTTTCGCAGCAGGCGTGACACAACACAAAGTTACAGATTTTGACGGAACTGTTACCGTTATGGAATTGCCGGGATTAGATTTTCAAAGTTATGCAAAATATAACAAGGATATACAGGCGGTGAAAAAAGATTTGGTGCCAGCCTCTTCTCTCAACAGCAATATTGTGGCAATATCTAAACCGCAACGGATACTTGTAAAAGCAAAACCGGGTGCAGCTATAATGGTAAGGCCCATTGAATCCAATCTCATTGCTTTTGGAGGTAAATCTCCGACTATCTTTTTTGGAAGAAGACCCTATACAATTAACGGCAATTCGTTTTCGCTAATTACCAAAGATGACGGACATTACTATTTTATGCCCATTAGCCCACCATATAAGGGGCGACCGGCAGAGGGATTTAAATTAGTTATTCCTAAGAGCGCGGACATGGTTTGTGCTCTCTGGCGCAATGCACCTGATCGTGATTTGACTAATAATAAAACGTTTCTCAGAACCGAATACTATATTTTCACATCTGACGAAGCCTTCAAAAAGGCCTATAAAATCTGGACAGGAAAAACGATTACCGGTCAGATAGGCTCTGCGCCTGCTACGAAGAAAGAACCGGCCAAGACAGCTACAACCAAAAATAAAAACCAATCAAAAACAACGGTACAGCCTCAAAAATCCGATGACGACGAAGGCGGCATTGGAACTGTGGGTAAAGTCGGTATCGGTTTGGGTGCTGCAGGTGCCATTGTGTTTGGCATCAGCCAGCTTATGGGTGGAGGCGGAGCCGGTGCAGGCGCTGGCGGTGCAGTGGAAACCGCCCCGTCCGAGCCGGAAAGCTTTGTGTACACGGACCCGGCCACCGGAGCCCAGACCCTGTATGAAAAGGATCCGAACACCGGGGAGTGGTATGACCCGAGTACGGGGGCTATTACTGATCCAACCAAGCTGGAAGAGTACACGCAGCAACGCATGAAAGACGGAGCCTGGATGGATGACCAGATGGACAATATGCGTAACCGTACGACCCAGACGGACCGGATCCTTCAGTCGGATCAGGAGCGGTTCAGGCAACAGTTAGAGGAAATTGACCGGCAGGGGGCGAAGGACAAGGCGGCCATCCGTTCCGGCACGTATGGAATGACCGATGCGGAACGCACCGACTTCCTGAATAAACGGCAGGAAAATTATGTGTCGAAACAGACTGCGGCGCACCAGACTGCCAAGAACTGGGACCGGGCGGTAAAAGCGGCGGAAGTGACGCAGAAAGTTGCGGATCTGGCGGTAGACGGACTTTCGGTAGCGACAGGCCCGGCAGGAAAAATGATAGCCAATGTATATACGGGCGTCAAGAATGTGGCCGGCGAAACAACGGATGCCATTGTGAATGGCAAGAGCGTTGTCGGCGGCATTGCGAAGGGCGCGGCAAAAGGCGGGGCTGATATCTTTCAGAACCTCGCCGAAGGAAAGTGGTATACGAAACTGGCAACGTATGTGGGGACGGAAACTGGGAAAGAGGTAATCGTTGCGACCATTGACGGAGAAAGCAAGACTGCTGCCCTGCAAAAAGGCCTGGTGAACGGAGGTATGAAGTGGAGTGTCGACCTTATTGGCGACAATATCAGCGGAGGGGTCGCCCAGCAGAATGCGAATGCCATGAAGCAGCAGTATAAGAAAATTAACAGGGTGTGGAACAAAGACCTTTCACAAAAAAGCGTTAACACATTAACCCATATGAATTTCCAGAAATACTACGGAAAAGAAACGACGCGTGAACTGGCCCAGGGCTTCGGGCAGTCCATCACCAAAGAAATTGGCTCTGCAACCTATGATACGGCTGTCGAAGGAAAAAGTGCTACCGAGTCCATGTTTGGGGAGAAATGGTGACAGCCGGGGTAAAACTGGCGGAAAGGGGCTTTGGATATGAAAATGGCGGGAAGCTTTGCGGCGGCAATAGGGGTAGCGGAACAGAGCTGCCGGGAATGGATATATGCAGGAAGCGGCGCAATCTTTCACGCGGATGAACTG
The DNA here is from genome assembly GCA_017460905.1 of Acidaminococcaceae bacterium. Taxonomy (GTDB): domain Bacteria; phylum Bacillota; class Negativicutes; order Acidaminococcales; family Acidaminococcaceae; genus Succiniclasticum. Next base: position 3,346 of record JAFTZZ010000105.1, read on the forward strand.
CATGAGATAGCCGGGGAGTATGACAGCAGGACGCCGCTGGAGGAAGATGAATTTTTGGTAGTGACGGAGGACGGTTCGATCGGACTGACGTTTCCGGGTTTAAAGGAGCCGCAGTGGTTATTTGTATCACCGGAGTGGGCTGTGGCGAACATCCTGAAGGATGACCCGAAGAAATACATGGTCCCGGCTGATAGCGGCGCGGACACTGAGGGCGGTGCCGGAGCAACGAATACAGCAAACGCTTTCTGCAAAAACTGCGGCGCACCGTTGCGTCCCGACAGCCGTTTCTGTGAAAACTGCGGCGCAAAGACCGCGCCGGAATTCTGTCCCAACTGTGGCGAAAAGTTAGAAGAGGGCGGCGTCTTTTGCGGAAACTGCGGAGCGAAGGTGTGAGAAAACAGAAAAGATTTTGAATTGACGTTGACATTTTCCCAGACAAAATATAAACTTTAAAACAGGAACGATATTATTTAAAAAGAAATCACCTTGAATAAAATTTAAAGAGGACGAGCTATGAATCTGTACTACAAACTATTAAAGTATCCTGTGTTTAAGATGGAAGATGTGCAACGTTACTATAACAATCTCAATAGCGCCCGTTCCGCATTAAACCGGTTAATAAAAAGAGGACTGGCTGTGAAGATTCGCAATGACATGTATACCTGCATCAGCGGAGAAACAGATGCGACTGTCGCTAACCGGTTTCAAATCGCAAGCGCGATTACAGGTTCTTCGTGTGTCTCGCACCATACCGCAATGGAGTATTACGGCATAACGGATCAGGTGTTTTACGATGTTTATGTCGCTTCCGTCACAAAGTTTCGTAGTTTTTCTTTTGACGGATACACTTACCGCTGTGTCAATGCAAAGATTACGGAAGGTGTTGAAACCGTAG
>JAFTZZ010000106.1 GCA_017460905.1 Acidaminococcaceae bacterium
AAATTCTGTGAAATTTTTAGGTACAGTAAAAAACGGAACAGATTTACTGTCCCGTTTTTCCTTTAAGCTTTACATTTTAAATTTTCAATTTGGCAATTTTACACGAAAGGCCTTTTGTATGGCGACATTACATGACAATTCAATATAGCAGTCTTACATTACGATCTTAGACAGGTCTCCCACGCAGTTGACCAGGTCTTTTACCTGGCACAGCAGGGACAGGCGGTTGTTCTTCACGGCCTCGTCCTTGTCCATGACCATGACGTCGTCAAAGAATTTGTTGACCGGCGCATTCAGCCCGCTTAAGATATCCAGCGCGCCTGCATAGTCGCAGCGGACGGTCAGCGGGATGATTTCTGTATCCAGTTTCTTCACTACCGCATACAGGTCTTTTTCCGCCTGCTCCCTGAACAGGGATTCATTGACGGGCACTTCCGTTTCAGCTTTGCTGCTGAGGTTGTTAACACGGGTAGCGGCCTGGATCATGTCCGCTGCTTTTTCACTGCCAACGTACGCGTTCAGCGCCCGGGCCCGCAGATACAGGTCATAAATGTCGTTATTGCGGGTTTCCGCCAGCACGGCGTCGATGACGTCATAGCGGATCTGCTGATCCAGCATTAAATTGCGGAAGCGCAGTTTGATGAAATCAAGAATCTGTTTCCCCAGCTCTTTCACCTTATCCATGGGCACCTGCAGCAACAGGATCGCAGCGCCGACGGCTTTTGCCAGGTCAAGATTCATTTTGCCTTCCAGCAGGATGTTGATGATGCCCAAAGCCTGCCGGCGCAGCGCAAAGGGATCCTGGGAACCGGTGGGCGCTTTGCCCCGGCTGAAGGTAGCGACGATATTGTCAATCTTGTCTGCAATACCCAGGATGCGGCCGATCTCTGTTTTAGGCAGCACATCGCCGGCGAACCGGGGCAGATAATGTTCAAAGATACCTTCGCAGATGTCTGCTTTTTCGCCGTCCAGACGGGCGTATTCGCGGCCCATGGCACCCTGCAGCTCCGTGAACTCTGTCACCATGCCGGTGACAAGGTCGCACTTGCAGAGGCGGGCAGCCCGTTTCAGATCGTCCAGGGGCACGCGGCTCTGGAGACTGAAGTGCAGCATTTCCACCAGCTGCATGAGACGCTGGCTCTTGTCGTACATATTGCCCAGGCCTTCCTGGAAGACAACAGTTTTGATCTTTTCTTCGTAAGCTTCCAGCTTCTGCTTACGGTCTTCGTTGAAGAAGAATTCCGCGTCGCTGAGACGGGCCCGCAGCACACGCTCGTTACCGTGGATCACGTTCTCTAAAAAGGCTTTGCCGCCGTTGCGTACGGCAATGAATTTGTTCAGCAGTTTTCCGTCCTTGCCGCGCACCGGGAAGTAACGCTGATGGTCCCGCATGGGGGTGATGATAGCGGCTTCCGGCAGCGCCAGATATTTTTCTTCGAATTTACCGCACAGGGGCGTAGGATATTCAACCAGATAGTTAACTTCTTCCAGCAGGTCCGGCGCAATCTCAATCTCGCCGCCCTCTTCCCTGGCCAGCTCAGTGATCTGCTGACGGATCATCTCACGGCGTTTGTCCTGATCCACAATGACAAAATTATCTTCCAGAATTTTTTCGTAGTCGTCTGCTGCGGAAATCTCAATCTGCCGGTTGCTGAGGAAACGGTGTCCCATAGTGTAACGGTCGGACTGTACGTCGGTGATGGCGACAGGAACGATCTCCGAGCCGAACAGGGCGACCAGCCAGTGCAGCGGACGCAGGAAACGGAAGTCAAAATCCGCCCAGCGCATGTGGTTAGGGAACGGAATGTTGGTGAGGATCTCCTGCAGTACATGAGGCAGCAGTGCAGCGGTAGGCTGGCCCTGGGTGTGTTTTACGGCATATATATAGTTGTCACGGACGATCAAATCTTTTACGTCCACACCTTTGCCCCGGGCAAAGCCCTGAGCCGCTTTCGTAGGTTCGCCGTTCTTAAAGGCGATGTTCACAGCCGGACCCTTGAACTCTTCGGTGCTGTCTGCCTGGGTTTCTTCCACTCCGCTGACCAGCACAGCCAGACGTCGGGGTGTACCCAACACGGTTACATCGGCAAAGGGAACCCGCGCGTCCTGCAGTTTCTTCAGGGCAAGCTCTTTCAGGTCTTTTAAAATATTCGGCATATAATTCGCCGGCAGTTCTTCCGTTCCGATTTCAAACAGTAACTTTTTCATTATTTGTTTCCTCCCTTCAACAGCGGGAAGCCCATTTTTTCCCTTTGTTCCACATAGGCTTTGGCGCACAGGCGGGCCAGACGGCGGACGCGGCCGATATAGGCGGCACGTTCGCTGACGCTGATGGCGCCGCGGCTGTCCAGCAGATTAAAGGTATGCGAGCATTTCAGCACGTAGTCGTAGGCCGGACGGATGTTGCCGGTTTCCACGATGCGTTCTGCTTCTTTCTCAAATTTTTCAAACATGTCAAAGAGCATATCGGTATCCGCCAGCTGGAAGGAATACCAGCTCTGCTCCACTTCATTGTCGTGGAAGACGTCGCCGTAGGTAACATCGCCCACCCACTTCACATCGTACACGTTTTCCACGCCCTGGATGTACATGGCGATACGCTCCAGGCCGTACGTGATTTCCACGGCCACCGGTTTGATATCCAGGCTGCCTACCTGCTGGAAGTAGGTGAACTGGGTGATTTCCATGCCGTCCAGCCAGACTTCCCAGCCCAGGCCCCAGGCGCCCAGCGTCGGGGATTCCCAGTTATCCTCTACGAAGCGGATATCGTGTTCTTCCGCCTTAAAGCCCAGCGCGGCCAGGCTTTGCAGGTACAGGTCCTGAATGTTCGCCGGGGACGGTTTGATGATGACCTGATACTGATGATGCTGGAACAGGCGGTTGGGGTTGTCGCCGTAGCGTCCGTCCGCGGGACGGCGGGACGGTTCCACATAGGCGACGCGCCAGGGTTCAGGACCCAGCACCCGTAAAAAGGTAGAGGGGTTCATTGTACCTGCGCCTTTTTCCATGTCATAGGGCTGCGCGAGAATGCAGTCCTGTTCAGACCAGAACTTTTGCAGTGTTAATACCATTTGCTGAAAATCCATGTTTTTCCTCCTAATTGCCTTGCTACAAAGCGGATCGACTGAAGGCGCAGGCGGCTCCTTCCTGTATTTCCAGGTGTACTGGCCTGCTGCCAATAAAAAATCCGTCCTTGTAACAGATTCATGTTACAGGGACGGAGTAATTTCCGCGGTTCCACCCTGCTTGGTCACAATGTAGTGACCCGCCTCAATGGTCAGTATTTACTTTTGCTCAAAGCTGCCTTCTTCTGCCTGTTACCGGCTTCCACCCACCCGGCTCGCTGCGTTTGCAGAATACTTGTTCTTATCATCGCTACGCAATATTATATGGAGTCGGGACAGCTTTGTCAATTATTTTCGGAAAAGAATTTGCGGCCTCTGTTACGTTGCCCCGGAACAGAGGCAGGCGCGGTCAGCAGCGTATCAGTAATTTTCCGCTTTGATGGCAAAGAAGGACTGCGGATGAGCGCATACAGGGCATTCCTCCGGCGCTTCTACGGATTCGGCAATATAACCGCAGTTCGCGCACATCCAGAGTTTTTTCTCATCCCGTTTGAAGAGCTTTTCGTTTTCAATATTAGCCAGCAGCAGACGGTACTGTTTCTCGTGGCGTTTTTCAATTTCCGCTACCCGTTCAAAGAGCAGCGCAATCTCTTCAAAGCCTTCTTCTTTGGCGGTCTTGGCAAATTCCGGATACATGGAGGTCCATTCCTCGTTTTCCCCGTCGGCAGCCATTTTCAGGTGTTCTGCCGTGGATTTGGAAAAATCGCCTAACAGCCAGAACCAGATTTTGGCATGGGCCCGTTCCTGGGCTGCGGTTTCATCCAGGATGTCCGCAATCTGGCGGCTCATCTTGCTGTCCTTTTCCGCCTGGCGGGCAAACAGCGTGTACTTCACGTGAGCCTGGGATTCCCCGGCAAAGGCCGCGGCCAGATTCTTTTCGGTCTGGGTTCCCTCCAGCCGTTTCATTTCTTCCATTGCTTTTGCTTCGTTCATGATGTTTCCTCCTTTGAAAATTTAATATATAGATTTTATATATTGGTTCCTTACGTTAATTATAAAGAATTTTTCATATTTTGTCAGGATATTTGCCTGATAAAATCCAAACTTTTTAACGGCTGCTCTGTCTGGTAGACCAGGTAGCGGTGAAGAATCTGCTCTGCTTCCATGAGCGCGCCGCCCTTCACCGTAAAGTGTCCGGGAGCTTCGAAATCCAGCATACGCAGCTGCTGCCAGAGATTGCGCGCTTCTTCCCCAAAGGCTGCCAGCGGTTCTGTTGTGTGTCCGTGCCGGCAGTCGCCGCAGATGAAACCGCCCTGGTCTTCGCTGAACCAGCCGTCGCCCTCTGCCGGTTTGCTGCAGCTGACACAGACTTCGTAGACAGGCCCGATGCCGCAGTAATCAAGCAGACGGATCAGATAGGCCAGCGCTGCCAGCCGCGGCGTACGTTTCATCAACAGGGCCAGCGCTGCCTGCAGCAGTGTGTAGATGCCTTCCGAGGGTTCCCCCTGCTCCGTCAGCCGCTCTGTTGCCTCCGCCATCAGAAAACCGTAGGCCAGCTGGTTCAGGTTCAGCTGCGGCGCCGGCGCTGCCAGCTCGCAGCTTTTCAGCTTGTCCACCCGGCTGCCCGGATACAATTCCGCCTGCAGACAGGCAAAGGGCTGCAATAAGCGGCCCGCCGTGCTGCGGGGGTAGCGTGCGCCATAGGCGATGAACACGATTTTGCCGTGTTCCCGGGAAAAACAGATCACCTGCTTGTCCGCAGTCTGCCAGTTCTTTATCTGTAAAATGATAATCTCGTCCTGATAGCTTTCCATTATTTATCTTCCAGCTTTTCCGCTTTCACCCTGTCGATGCGGAACTGGTCCATCTTAAGTACGGTAAAGCGCCAGTTCCTGCGGGTGACTTCGTCCCCTTCTTCGGGTTTGCGGCCTAAACGGCCGAATATATATCCGCCTATGGTATCGTCCTCATCCTCAGCGTCAAAGGACAGCTCCAGGAGTTCGCTTACGTCGTCCAGGGGCAGCTCACCGTCAATATCGTAACTGCCGTTAGCCAGCGGGATCACTTCCGGTGTTTCCGCTGGTGTAAATTCATCATCCATATCACCGACAATTTCTTCCAGCAGGTCTTCCAGTGTCACCAGCCCGGCAGTACCGCCGTATTCATCAACAACGATCGCCAGATGGACACACTGCTTCTGCATGGTCTGCAGCACCCGCAGCGCGCTCATGCCTTCCGGCACCATGATGGTTTTATAGAGAAGGGAACGGATGTCAAATTCCTGTTCTGTTTCGATTTTCAGCAGATCCCGCACGTGCAGCACGCCCAGAACGTGATCTTTGTCTTCTTCGCAGACAGGAAAGCGGGTATGGTGGCAGTTACGGACAATCTCCCGTATTTCTTCCAACGTATCATCGGTATAGATGCACACCATGTCCTGCAGGGGGATCATTACTTCCTTGGCTACCGTGTCATCGAACTCAAACACGTTGTCAATCATAGTGCGTTCCGCGCTGTCCAGCTCCCCTTCCATCTCGCTGGCGCTGACGATCTGCCGCAGTTCATCTTCACTGCGAGAGATGTCTTCCTTGGGGGAATACCGGATGCCGAAGAGGCGGGTAATGCCTGTGGCCAGGCAGAAGGCAATGCTGACAAAGGGATAGGTCAGCGCATGGATGATCCGCAGCGGCGCACCCATGTGACGGATAACTGCTTCCACCCGGTCCCAGACGATGATGCGCGGCACCAGTTCCCCGACAGCTACGTGCAGCAGGGCCAGAATCAGAAAGGCACAGAATACGCTGAGGGTAGATATTTCCGTTTCCGGTGAAAGCAATGTGATCGGCAGACTGTCGCCGGCTTCCAGCGCATCTTTCAGCCATTCCTGCATCCAGGACAGCTGCAGCAGCCATTTAGCCAGCAGCGGACCGCCGTACCAGCCCAGGATCAGGGATGTACATGTCACGCCGATTTGCGTTGCGCTGATATAATGATTGCGTTTTTCATAAATACGCAGCAGTGTATCGGCGCCTTCAAACCCTTCCTCTTTCATCTCCAGCAGCTGTCCCTGACGGATCCGTGCCAGCGAATATTCTGCCATGACAAAGAAGGCATTCAATAAAATGAGAAACAGGATGAACATACTTACTCTTCCTTGTAGCCGAATTCTTTCAGTGCTTTGGCCTTATTCCGCCAGTCCGGACGGACCTTGACCCACAGGTCCAGAAACACGCCGGCCCCGGTTAACGATTCAATATCGGCACGGGCTTCCTGCCCGATCTTTTTCAACAGGCTGCCCTTACTGCCGATGACAATACCCTTCTGGGATTCCCGTTCCACAAAGATGGTAGCACGGATAAAGGCGCTGCCATTGGGACGGTCCTTGAATTCATTAATCTCCACCGCAATGGCATGGGGTACTTCGTCATGGGTGTTACGCAGCACCTTTTCCCGGATCATTTCTGCGGCAATAGTACGCATAGGCTGGTCGGTCAGTTCGTCCTCCGGAAACATACTTGGACCTTCCGGAAGATAGCGGACAATTTCCTCCTGCAGTTCGTCAAAGCCTTCCTGCTTCAGTGCGCTGACGGGAATGACAGCGGCAAATTTCATTTCTTCTGTATAGCTTTTCATAATAGCCAGCAGGCGATTCTTTTCCGCAATCTTGTCAATTTTATTGATTACCAGCAGCACCGGCGTTTTCGTCTTCTTCAGATACTCCAAAATAAATTTCTCTCCGGCGCCTTTTTTCTCACTGGCATCTACCACGAACAGGACCACATCCACCTGGTTAAGGGTACCTATGGCGGCCTGGTTCATGTATTCTCCCAGCTTGTGCAGCGGTTTGTGGATACCCGGGGTATCCAGAAACAGAATCTGTGCTTTGTCCGTGGATAAGATACCCATAATCTTATTGCGGGTAGTCTGGGGACGGTCGCTCATGATGGCAATCTTCTCCCCGATCATACCGTTCATGAGGGTAGACTTGCCCACATTCGGACGCCCTACCAGCGCGGCAAAGCCGGTATAATGTTTGTTTTGTGCTTTTTCTGTCATGACTGCTCCTTGTTGAATAGTTGCGGAATGCAGCATTTGCCCGCTACGGTCGCAAGGCCAATGCAGCAAAACCAAATTCGAAAATCAGGTGAAATCTGATGCCTTGAACCCAAACGGAAGTATCTCTTCCAGTGTTACCTGTTTCATATCGCCCCGCACATTGGCCATAATAATGACCGGAATTTCAAATTCAGCAATGACCTGACGGCAGGCTCCGCACGGTGACGTAACATCTTCCGTGTCAGCCACCACCAGTAGCATCTTCATCTCACCGGGGCGCACGCCGGACGCCGCCGCGTTGAACATGGCCACCCGTTCCGCGCAGACTGTCAGCCCGAACGATGAATTTTCAATGTTGCAGCCGGTAAAGATATCGCCGTCCTTTGTCAGTACGGCTGCGCCTACTTTAAATTTTGAAAACGGAACGTAGGCGTTCTCCCGGGTCTTCAGGGCTTTCTTATATAATTTTTTAACGGTTTTATTTTTCTCAGGAAACTTATCCGCCTTTTTGATGTCATTTTGGCTCGGCATTGTGACATCCTCCAGTACCGCAGAAAAATGCAGCGGGTCTTCTTTGTCTTTATCCTGCCCATCCTCCAGATCTTTCTGGCTGAGACGAATCATCTGCAACGCTTTTTCTTCTTCTTCCCGCATCTTGGCTTTATCCGTTTTGTTCATATGGTCGTAACCCAGGAGGTGCAGCAGGCTGAACCTGATCATAAAATGTA
>JAFTZZ010000107.1 GCA_017460905.1 Acidaminococcaceae bacterium
TCTTACATCTTCTTAACGGAATTTGCGCCGCGGGACAGGGAAATCTGTCCGGTACGGGCCATTTCCAGAATTTCATATCCCTTCAGCATCTGCAGCAGCGCCTCAATATGGTCTTCCCTGCCGGTAACACGCATGACCACCGATTCCGGATTGACGTCCACGATCTTGGCATGGAACAGCTCCGCCAGATTGGCGATCTCCGAAAGATGATCAGAAGTCACCTTTACCTTAATCATCGCCAGCTCGTAGCTGATGAACGGCGCCTCGTCCAGATTGACGACCTTGATGACATCGATCAGGCGCGCCAGCTGCAGGATCGCCTGGTTCAGCGCCCGCTTGTCTTCTACGGAAAGGACAATGTTGATACGCGTCACATCCGGCTCTTCCGTATACCCGGCATTGATATACTCGATATTGATAGCTCTTCGGCTGATCAAGCCGGCGACATGGGTCAGAACGCCCGGCTTGTTATCGCACAAAATCGCTATATGCTGCTTCATCATCTGTGTTCCCTCCTGTAATAAGATACAAATTTTTGCACAGCAGATTGTATCAAAATACCAGTTATGATAACCGGATAATAAAAATCCGTCCCCCGCATAATCGAGGGACGGATAAAATTTCCGCGGTACCACCCTGATTCCTGTCCAATACGAACAGACACTTTATCACGTACTAACATACGCGTTTCCTGTAACGTGGAAAAAACGCAGGCGCCTAATTCAGATTCAGCGCCGGTCCTCGGGGAGGATTTTCTTCTGTCCGCCGTCACCGGTTTTCACCCGCCACCGGCTCTCTGGGACCTGCCGCAACAGATTACTCGTTCCCTTCATCAGATGTAACATTTTAAAATTACGTTAGAATGATTATAAGAAAAGAACTTTTATTTGTCAAACGATTTTGTCTGAAAAAAAAGATTTTGATATTTAAAATTTCTCTTTTTTAAAAAACTGTAACATGCGAAACAACTTTACCGCTTTTCTTCTATAATTATAAAAACGAAAAACAGAACAGGGCCTGCAGTTACTTCGTTTGCTGCTGCGTTTCCCCGGCGGTCCACTGCTGCAGCAGGGGCGAAGCGTAGTCGCCCAGCGCTTCATACGTTTCTGCTTTGGGATGCACGCCGTCCCAGATAAACCACTGCATCCGGCGTTCCTCTTCCGCCAGCAGCGGCTCGAAATCCAGCAGGTAACAGGAAGCCGAAAACTCTTGCTGCATCGCGTTGCGCATCCGTTCAATCAGCGGATTCAAGTCCTCCGCCCCGCAGAACCAGGGCAGCACAAGGCAAAAGGGAATTCCCTGTTCTCCGCAGAAATTCCGCGCGCCTTTGATCTGGCCCAGCGTGAACGGCAGCGGACAGCCCTGAATGATATCGTTCATGCCGCCCTCAAACAGCACGTGGGTGATTTCCCGGCGCAGCGGACGCCAGATCAGGCGGTCCTTGATATCATCGCAGCATTCCCCGCAGATGCCATGGTTCAGCATACGGATCCCCGTATTTTTTGCCACCCGCGCCACCCAGCTGTTGGCCGGGGCAAAGGGGAAACCTTCAATGAGTGAATCCCCGAAACAGGCAATAGTCGTCATGATCTGCCTCCTGTACTATAAAAAAGAAAATATGTTTACAAACCTTTTCTGTTATTATAACAGGCGCACAGGCTCCGGTCACCATGAATTTATAAAATCAAATACAAAAACGCAGCGCAGCCTGCAATTTCTTACAGGCTGCGCACATACATTTTGTAAATTTTTTCTGTTACTTTTTCTTTTTTCCCTTTTTCTCTGCTTTTTTCAGCGCGCTTGCTACGGTCTGCTTTTCTTTTTCCTGCCCAATGTCACTGAGGATATGATTGTGTGCGTCCAGCATCACAACTTTCGGTTTCAGTTCTTTCGCTTCTTTTTCGTCCATTACGGCGTAAGCGATGATGATCACCGTATCGCCCACCTGCGCCTTGCGGGCTGCCGCGCCGTTCAGGCAGATGACGCCGCTGCCCCGCTCGCCGGCGATGGTATAGGTTTCCAGCCGTTCCCCGTTATTGTTGTTCACGATCTGGACCTTTTCGCCCGGCAGGATGCCGGCCGCGTCCAACAGGTCCGCATCAATGGTGATGCTCCCCATGTAATCCAGCCGGGCCTGCGTTACCGTTGCGCGATGAAGTTTCCCGTGAAACATTGTATATAACATGAATTTGTCCTCCTGCTGCCAAGTTGATTTATTTCTGCCAAACTTTTACGACCCTCTCATTACGAATGAGAGGCTCTGCCGTCTATTTTCCGGACAATAGCCGTTATTGTTTCACCTGCAGCACTACGTTGTCAATCAGCCGGGTGGTGCCGAATTTAACGGCAACAGCCAGCAGATGGTCTGTCGAAATGTCTTTTTCCGGCGCGGTCAGCTCCGGCAGCTGGTACATTTCCACATAGTCGATGTTGCTCATGGGTTCGCTTTTGATCATTTCAGTCGTCAGCGCTACCAGTTTTTCACTGCTCCGTTCCCCTGCCGCAAAAGCCGCTTCCGCTTTTTTCAGCGCCTGGTTCAAAATCACTGCCGCTTTCCGTTCTGCCGGGTTCAGGTACACGTTGCGGCTGCTTTTCGCCAGTCCGTCCGCTTCCCGGATGATGGGCATCACGCGGATCTCCAGCGGGAAGAACAGGTCCTTCACCATGCGTTTCAGCACCTGCGCCTGCTGGGCGTCCTTCTGGCCGAAGTACGCTTTGTCCGGCTGCGCCAGATTGAACAGTTTGCTGACCACCGTGGCCACGCCGCGGAAATGGATGGGACGAGTGCGTCCGCACAGCACTTTCGTAATATCGCCGGTCACTTCTACCCAGGTCATGTCCTTGCTGGGATACATTTCTTTCGGAGACGGGGCAAAGAGCACATCAGCGCCCATAGCTTCCGCCAGCTCGCAGTCATGATCCAGCGTGCGGGGATACGCGTCCAGGTCTTCCGTCGGGCCGAACTGCGTCGGATTGACGAAGTCGCTGACAACGGTAAAATCATTTTCCGCATGAGCGGCTTTGATCAGAGAAGCGTGGCCTTCATGCAGGGCGCCCATGGTAGGCACTAGGCCGATAGTCTTTCCGGATTTCTTCACTTCTTTAACAATTGCCTGCAATTCTGCTACAGTTTTTACTAATTTCATAGTACATACCTCCTGTGTCAGTCGCTTCGGGCTTTCATTAAAAAACGCGCACCCGAAAACGGATGCGCGGCATTAGCTGCTTATTGCGTCTCGTCCCGGTCATTACAGATCCAAGCGATATCTGACTGTGTTGTTGATGTATCCTGCGGCGTTCCGGTAAAGCTCCTGCGATGCCTTCCGTTCCTTCAGGACCACACGTATAATAGCACACCTGCATTAAGAATGCAATATTTTATTTGCGTTCTTTGTGTTCTTTTTTTGAAAAAATTGTAAACTCGTTTTTGCTATGAAACGAGGTTCCGTTTTCTGTCTTTCAGCGCCCTCTGCTTTTTGGGCTTTTCAGGAACTGCGAAGAAACGATTATGCTTTTGCCTTGATCCGTTCAAAGAAACGGATGAAATAATGGTACGCGAAAAAGAGGAAGATGGAACCGGCCACCCAGGCTACCGGGCTGGCGTAGCAGACGCCCCGGTACCCCCAGTCCACCGCCAGGAATTTGGCCACGCCGGTACGCATGCCCAATTCGATCAGTGCCGAAGCCAGCGGCACCATACCTACCCCCATGCCCTGTACGGCGCTGCGGTAGATAAAGACCTGGCTCAGGAAAAAATAAAAGGGGACTGAGCAGTTCAGGTACAGCAACGCGTCCTTGACCACTTCGGGGTTTCCTTCTTCAATAAAAATACCGATGATGTTTTCACTGAAGAAGAAAATGAGGACGCCTGCGCAAAACGCAAAGGCCATGGCAATCAGGGAACATTTTTTCACCGCTTCGCGAATGCGCTGGAACTGGCGGGCGCCGTAATTCTGCGCGCTGAAAGCCGCCATGGCGATACCGAAGGAAGCCATGGGCTGCAGGGCCAGCTGCTCCACCCGGATGGCAGCCGTAAAGCCGGCGATGGTATTGGGCCCGAAAGAATTAGTGATGGACTGGATCAGCAAAATGCCGATCCCTAAAATGGAAAACTGTCCAGCCATGGGCAGGCCCATTTTAAGATGGCGGACGGCAAACTGCCCGTCCCACTTCCAGTCGCTTTTCTGCAAACGCAAAATGGGAAACTTTTTCCACATGTAAATAACGCACAGGAACGCGGAAATGCCCTGAGCCATGACCAGCGCGTAGGCAGAGCCCGGTACGCCCATGCCGAACCGCATGATGAACAGCAAAGCCAGCGCCACGTTGATAACCGTGGCAAAAATCAGGAACGCTACCGGCGTTTTGCTGTCCCCCAGCGCGCGCAGCACCGCGGAAAAAAAGTTATAGGCCATCATGGCCCAAAGTCCTTCGGCTACGATCAGGATATAACTGCGGGTGTCTTCATATAAAATCTCCGGCACGTTCATCATACCTAGCAGGGGATCGATGACGATAAACATGCCCACTGCCAGAACAATGACCGCCGCAATACTGAGCATCATGCTCATGGCCACGCTGCGGCGCATGGTATGATAATCTTCGGCGCCAAAGAACTGCCCGGTCAGTACGGTCAGTCCGTTAGACATGCCCATGGTGACCATCACCAGCAGCATGAAGATAGGCGCCGCCGCGCCAACAGAAGCCAGCGCGTTGACGCCAATCGTACGCCCCACGATGATAATATCCGAAATGCTGTACATCTGCTGAAAAATATTGCCGATAATCAGCGGCACCATAAAGGTCAGCAGCAGTTTCAGGGAATTCCCTGATGTCATACTTTTTTCCATAAACAAATCCTGTCAATTGTTTCCTGCTTATACCGTTGCCTGGCAGGAACACAAAAAATTCAGCCAAACGTGTCGGCCTTTGCCGCAATACAATCAGAACACGTTATCCAACAGCATCTTGCGTTCTTTGAAATAAACCGGCTGCAGTTCCGCTTCTTTGGCCAGCGCTGCCGCCACGTTAAGACGCCGCCCGATGTGCTCCGTGTAATGGGCGTCGCTGCCCAGGGTGCAGTAGCGTCCGCCTAATGTCTTGTAGCGTTTGTACAGAGGCAGCAGCGCGTCGATGGCCGCCGCACTGTCCAGCCGCCGGGTGTTGATCTCAATGGGTTTATTTTTTTCTATTAAAACTTTGAACAGGCGGTCCCACTCCTGCTGGTTTTCTTCCATGTGGAATTCTTTATCCGCATACGGCCAGTAGCGGCAGATGTAATCAATGTGTCCGAAGGAATCAAAATTGCTGTGATTTTCCGCGCAGGCAATGCTGTCCCGCAGAAAATCGTGCATGGTTTCTTCCTTTGAAAGACCTTTGTACGTGGTTACTTCATACAGATCCAGCCGGTTCATCATGTGGATGGAGCCGATCACATAGTCAAAGGGATAGTCCTCCGCCACCCGGTCTTCCTTGTCCGCCAGATGGGGCTGCATGCCTACTTCGATGCCCAGCAGCACGCTGTCGCTGCGCAGGGGCAGGTTCTGCTTAAAATACGCGTCCCTGTCAAACAAAAACTGTTCCGGGTTGGTAGGATATTCGTAATCCCAGTGTTCGGTAAGGATGATGCCGATCCCCAGCTTTTCCGCCGTAACGACAGCCTGTGCCAGCGTCATCTTTGCATCACAGGAAAATTCGCAGTGATTGTGTGTGTCAAACATGATCCTATCCTTTATATTATACGTTAAACCGGAATTCCACCACGTCGCCGTCCTGCATCACGTAGTCCTTGCCCTCCAGACGCACCAGGCCCTTTTCCCTTGCCGCAGTTTTGCTGCCGCAGCGTACCAGGTCGTCGTAGGAAACGATTTCCGCTTTGATAAAGCCTTTTTCAAAATCCGTATGGATCTTGCCGGCAGCCTGAGGCGCTTTGGTGCCGATGTTGATGGTCCAGGCCCGGCTTTCAATTTCGCCGGCGGTGAGATAGGTCTGCAGGCCTAACAGCTTAAAGCCTGCCTTGATCAGACGGTTCAGGCCCGCTTCCGTCAGTCCTTCCATCTCCAGATATTCTTTGGCTTCCGCTTCCGGCAGCTCCGCGATTTCCGCTTCCACTTTAGCGGAAATCACAACCACTTCCGCATGCTCCTGCGCCGCAAATTCCTGCACCGCCTGCACATGGGGATTGCCGCTGGCGTCCGCCGCCTCTTCCTCCGCTACGTTGCAGACGAAGATGATGGGCTTGCGGGTCAGCAGGTGCAGATCGTACAGCGCCGCCTCTTCCTCTTCCGTAAATTCCATGCGGCGGGTGGGTATGATATCCTCCAGCCCCTGCACGACGCGTTCCAGCAGCGCCTGCTCCGCAATGGCTTTTTTATCGTGAGCCTTGATCAGCTTTTCTACTTTTTTCATCCGGTTAGTAATGGTGTCGATGTCCGCCAGGCACAGCTCCGTGTCGATGATCTGGATATCCCGCACCGGATCCACGCTGCCTTCCACGTGGGTCACGTTTTCATCTTCAAAGCAGCGCACCACTTCCGCAATGGCATCCGTATTCCGGATATGACTCAAGAACTGATTGCCCAGGCCTTCGCCTTTGGAAGCGCCCTTTACCAGTCCCGCGATATCCACGAAATGCATGATTGCTGGCGTAATCTTCCGGGAATTGAACATCTTCGCCAGTACGTCCAGGCGCTCGTCCGGCACCGCCACCACGCCCTCATTGGGTTCGATGGTGCAGAACGGATAGTTCGCCGCCTCCGCCCCGGCTTTGGTAATCGCGTTAAACAACGTGCTCTTCCCTACATTGGGGAGCCCGACAATGCCTACATCCAGATTGGTACTCACAGTTATCTCTCCTATCTTGCAGCGTTGAATTGCCGCAGCGTTTTTTACTGTTATAATTATCATATTATTATATCACAGTAGAAGGGAGTTAGCAAAAATAAAGCAGAGGCGGGCAAGGCATCGCGGAATCGTTTCTGTTTACTGGAATAAAAAACGCCGGTGTACACCGGCGGTGACGGATAAATCTTGTTCCCATTTATATCCTTTTACAGGATATTTTTTTATCGAAAATAAAAGATAATCAAGAACTTAACAACAAAATTATTAGGGCTATCCCAATAACTGTGGTGTGGTCACCCCTATAACAAAAATTGTGGTCACTTTTAGCTATAACGCAAATTGTGGTTTTCATAACATTTCTTGTGGTCGACCCTATAACAAAATTGTGGTTAGAAATTTTGCAACAA
>JAFTZZ010000108.1 GCA_017460905.1 Acidaminococcaceae bacterium
CCTGGGCGCAGGCAAGACACTGATGAGCAAGGGCGTCTGCAGGGAACTGGGCGTGGACGAGGAAGATGTGGTGAGCCCGACCTTTGCCCTGATGAATATTTACAGCGGAAAAATTATGGAAGTGCGTCACTTTGACCTGTACCGCCTGGATTCCCCGGAGGAACTGGCGGATATCGGATTTTATGAGTATGTTGGCGGCGAAGGGGTCTCTTTGATTGAATGGGGCGATTTGTTCACTTCGGAACTGCCCCCGGAATATTTGCAGGTGAATCTGACGATCGTGCCGGAAGGCCGTGTGGTGGAGCTGATCCCTTACGGGCTGCGGTATGAGGCGGTAAGCAAGGAAGTGTTGCGGCATGTTAACACTGGCGCTTGACACGGCGACAGGCGTTTGTACGGTAGGTCTGGTGCGGGGCGGACATGTGCTGGCGGAATATGATATTGCCACCGGCCTGACCCATTCGGAGGGGCTGATGCCCCAGATGGACCAGATGTTTGCCCGTACGGGAATCAAAAAAGAAGAGATTGACAGGATCGCGGTCAGCATCGGGCCGGGTTCCTTTACCGGCCTGCGTATCGGGCTGGCTGCGGCGGAGGCTATGGCCTATGCCTGGCAGTGCGGCATCTGCGGAGTGAATACGCTGGAGGCTATGGCCTATAACATTCCGGTGGAGGGCGTGGTGCTGGCGCCGGTGCTGGATGCCCAAAAGGGCAATTTTTATACGGCTTTCTATACCTGGAAGGCTGGCAGCCTGCTGGAGCTGCAGCCGGTTGAGATGGTGGATGCGGACACGCTGTTGCAGCAGCTGCAGGCACAGGGGAAACCGGTGCTTCTGCTGGGGGAATGCAAAAAGCTTTTGGAGCGGGAATTGCCTATGGGGATTTCCGTTGCGCCGGAGCAGGTGCGCATGCCGAAGGCTTCTTCCGTGGCGCTGGCGGCAGAAGGACAGGAAGCGCTGACGGGTGAGGGTGTGTTTTCCCTGCGTCCGTATTACATCCGTAAGTCGGAGGCGGAGGAGTTATGGGAAAAACGGCACCCGAAGGCATAGAAGAAAAAACAGCAGAAGTGCAACAAAATGCTGACGCGCATAATAATCGGTTTGAATCGGATTTGCCAGCCTTTCGTTCATGTGAAGAACGGGATCTGCCCCGGGTGATGGAGCTGGACCGGGAAGCTTTCTTTGACCCCTGGAGCCGGGAAACCTGGCTACGGGAGCTGCAAAACCCCATTGCCTTCTGGCTGGTGGAAGAAGTCGGGCGGGCGGTTGTGGGCTATGCCGGTATCTGGACTGTTGCCGGGGAAGCGCAGGTCATGCGGGTGGCAGTGCAGAAGTCGTTGCGTAACCGGGGATTAGGATATCTGCTTACCCAGGCTTTAGTACAGAAAGCCTGGGACGAGGGCATGGACGCAGTCACGCTGGAGGTGCGGGAACGCAATCTGGCCGCGCAGAAGGTGTATGAACGCTGCGGCTTCACTACCAGCGGGATAAGACCGCATTATTATGCTGACACTGATGAAGGCGCGGTCATCATGTGGCTGTACCGGGCAGGGACATAATATGGAACACAAAGACATTTACATTTTAGGAATTGAAAGCAGCTGTGACGAAACGGCTGCTTCTGTCGTAAAAAACGGACGGGAAGTACTGAGCAACATCATTTCCTCCCAGATTGCGATCCATCGCAAGTACGGAGGCGTTGTGCCGGAGATTGCGTCCCGGAAGCATATTGAGCATATCCTGCCGGTCATCGATGCGGCGCTGGAGGATGCGCAGGTTTCCCTGGAGCAGATCGATGCGGTGGCGGTGACCTACGGGCCCGGTCTGGTGGGGGCGCTGCTGGTGGGACTTTCTGCTGCCAAATCCCTCGCCTGGGCTGCGGGCAAACCGCTGATCGGGGTCAACCATCTGGAAGGGCACGTGTTTGCCAACTTTCTTACCGATAAAAACCTGGAGCCGCCGTTTCTGGCGCTGGTGGTATCCGGCGGGCATACGGCGCTGCTGAAGGTAACAGGCTACAACAGCTTTGAAATGTTGGGGCAGACCCGGGACGACGCGGCCGGTGAAGCCTTCGACAAAATTGCGCGGGTCATGGGCATGCCCTATCCCGGCGGGCCGGAAATCGAAAAGCTGGCACAGGAGGGGAACCCGAAGGCTATTGATTTTCCCCGGGCCATGCTGGACGATCCGTTCCAGTTCAGCTTCAGCGGCATGAAATCAGCGGTCATCAATTACCTGCACAACGAAGAGCAGGCGCGGCGTCCGGTGAACAGGGCGGATGTGGCGGCATCCTTTCAGGAGGCGGTTACGGACGTGCTGGTCCAGAAAAGCGTGCTGGCCATCAAGGCGACAGGCCTGAAGGAAATCGTGCTGGCCGGAGGCGTTTCCGCCAACAGGGCGTTGCAGAACAAGCTGGCGGCGGCAGCGGAAAAAGCCGGCGCGCGGCTGGTGCATCCCACAAAAATTCTCTGTACCGACAATGCAGTGATGATTGCCTGCCGCGGCTATTACATGTACCAGGCGGGCGTCGTCAGTCCCTGGAACCTGAATGCGGTACCGGCGCTGAAGTTGGGATAAATCAAAAAGTCAAAGTTTAAAAATTAAAAATTTGCGATTTTTTTAAAATCATGGATAAAAAGCAAAAAAATATCCATGATTTTTAAATTTTCTTTAAAATTTTTTCAAAAATCACTTCGATTTTCGTAAAATCTATGAAAAAATTGTAAAATCTGCAAAATTTGTCATTTTGACTATTGCATTTTTTCTGTATATGGCTATAATGATAATTGAGCGTTGGCACTCGAAGTTTTTGAGTGCTAATAGGTTCAGCGATGACAGTTAATTTTTATGGAAGCTTCAACGCTTCCGTATCACACTCTCACAAAGGTCAGGGACCCAAATAAATACGGTCCCGCAGATAAGAAAGGGGACATAGTAATGTTAAGACCATTAGGCGCAAATGTAGTTGTAAGAGCAGACGCAGTTGAAGAAAAGACCAAAAGCGGTATTTTCATTCCGGATACGGCTTCCAAAGAAAAACCCATGCAGGGCACGGTACTGGCAGTTGGTAACGGCGCCATCGTTGACGGCAAACGGATTCCTATCGACTTAAAGGTAGGCGATTCCATCGTGTTCGCAAAATACTGCGGCACCCAGGTAAAATTTGAAGGCGAAGAGCTGCTGATCCTGGCGGAACGCGATATCCTGGCCGTTGTTGAACCGGATACCAAAAAGAAAAAATAATTTTGTGTCAGGAAGTAAACCATTCTGAAACGGTTTGAAATTATTTTGCAAAACAATTACTTACAAAGGAGATAATCAATATGGCAAAAGAGATTCTGTTTAATGAAGAAGCCCGCCGCAGCCTGGAACGCGGCGTTGACGCGCTGGCTGATGCAGTCAAAGTTACGTTGGGACCGAAAGGCCGCAATGTTGTATTAGATAAGAAATTTGGCGCTCCCACTATCACCAACGACGGTGTTACCATCGCCCGTGATATCGAGCTGGAAGACCCCTTTGAAAATATGGGCGCACAGCTGGTCAAGGAAGTTGCTACCAAGACTAACGATGTTGCCGGTGACGGCACCACCACCGCGACCCTGCTGGCACAGGCTATGATCCATGAAGGCATGAAGAACGTAGCGGCAGGCGCTAACCCCATGATCCTGAAAAAAGGCATCAAGACTGCTGTTGACGCAGTGGTTGAAGCCCTGCGGAAATCATCCAAGAAGGTTGTTACCAAAGAAGCGAAAGCACAGGTTGCTTCCATTTCTGCCAGCGATGAGGAAATCGGCGGACTGATTGCAGACGCCATGGAAAAAGTCGGCGATGACGGCGTTATCACCGTAGAAGAATCCAAGACCATGGAAACCCATCTGGAAACGGTAGAAGGCATGCAGTTCGACCGCGGTTACATTTCCCCGTACATGGCTACCGATGCGGAAAAGATGGAAGCGGTTATGAACAATCCGCTGGTTCTGATCACCGACCGCAAGATCAATGTGATCCAGGACATCATGCCGGTACTGGAAAAGGTTGTACAGGCAGGCCGCGAACTGCTGATCATTGCGGAAGACGTAGAAGGCGAAGCGCTGGCGACCCTGGTTGTCAACAAACTGCGCGGCACCTTCAAGGCTGTTGCCGTAAAAGCCCCCGGCTTCGGCGACCGTCGCAAAGCAATGCTGCAGGATATCGCCATCCTCACCGGCGCCAATGTAATCAGCGAAGAAATGGGCCGTAAGCTGGACAGCGCTTCCATGGAAGACCTGGGCAGCGCAGGCCAGGTTCGCGTAAGCAAAGAACTGACCACCATCGTTGACGGCGGCGGCAAGAAAGCGGAAATTAAAGCCCGCGTGGAACAGATCAAAGCACAGATTCCGGACACCACCTCCCAGTTCGATAAGGAAAAACTGCAGGAACGTCTGGCTAAACTGGCCGGCGGCGTAGCCGTAATCAAAGTCGGCGCTGCTACCGAAGTAGAACTGAAAGAAAAGAAACTGCGTATCGAAGACGCCCTGAACGCAACTCGCGCAGCGGTTGCCGAAGGCATCGTACCCGGCGGCGGAACTGCGCTGCTGGAAGCCCAGGCCGTACTGGACAAAGTGAAGGCTGTCGGCGATGAAAAGACCGGCGTGATGATTGTTCGCCGCGCTATCGAAGAGCCTGTTCGCCAGATTGCCCACAATGCAGGCCTGGAAGGCGCTGTAATCGTTGACAAGATCAGACATTCCAAGAAAGGTATCGGCTTTGACGCGCTGAATGAAAAATATGTTGACATGATCGCTTCCGGTATCGTTGATCCGACCAAAGTGACCCGCAGTGCGCTGCAGAACGCAGCTTCCATCGCGGCTATGGTCCTGACCACCGAAACCCTGGTTGCGGATAAACCGGAACCGAAACCGGCAATGCCTCCTATGCCTCCCGGAGGAATGCCCGGCATGATGTAATGTATTACTGACGGAGAGAGTTTTCTGCGCGAGCGGAAGCTGCGAAGAAAATTTGAACAGAATACAGTAATAAAAAAAGTAACGGCAGACTGCTTTGGCAGCCTGCCGTTTTTAAGTGTTTATCAGTAATTGTTTTCTTCCGCTTCGAAATATGCGCACAGCCGGGAACGGTTTTTCACATTGTATCTGTGATAGAGTTTTGCCAGCGCCTTCTTGATCGTAATTTCTGCCAGGCCGAAGCTTTCGGCGATATCGCGGATAGGCATGCCGCTGCGCAGCATGCGGATAAGTTTTTTCTCACGGTCTGTCAGGTCGCTGTACAAACGTGTATTTTTCCGGCTTTTATTTGACAGCTGGATCGCCAGCATTTCTTCCGGAGAAACCTTGGGCGTAGTGACCGACGTATGAATATGCACAATTTCCCATTCGGTCTGACCGGCAGCCGTATCTTTGCGGCGGCGGAACAGAATCGTTTCGTGCAGGCATTCCTGATAGGTCTCATTTTGCGGGTTTGTTACATCAACATCGCAGACCGCTTCGCACAGCCAATGCTCCCAGCCGATCCGTTTGGTCAGATACTTTTCCTGGGTAACGATACAGGGATAAAGATTACTGGAAGCTTTTGTGAGAAAGTACTGCACCTTCTTTTTCCCTTCCGCTTGCATATTTTTACCGGCGCCCAGATAATAAACGTCGGCTGCCAGCAGAGAAAATAAGTAATCCATCTTATTCTCAACAAAATATGTATGAATTAATTTTCTGGCAATCACCTTAATCTGGTTTTCCACTGTGCCTCGTACCATATCGATCCCCCCATACATAAATATTAAATCATACTAACTTTCTATAATAATATCTTATCTATTTACAAGTATAAAGTCAATATACCTTTTGAAAATTATATTGCAAAAATTTCTAAAAAAATGAATCGTTTTACACTTAAAAATACGAAAAAGTATATTATATTAATGAAAGAATAGCAAAAAAGAAGAAATATAAATTCTAATTTTCGGTTTTAACGTGATAAAACTATCATGAAATTCCGTATATATTATTTTACCACTTCTTCCGTGACAAAAGCGTGACAAATCCTGCGTTTTTTCTGATTTTTATTGCCAAAGGGCATTTTAATATGATATATTTTCTTTGTTGATTTGTTTTGATTTCAATGAGGAGGCTCAATAGAATGAATGAAACCCATGAATTAGTACTGGTCATCGACTTCGGCGCCCAGTACGCCCAGCTGATTGCCCGGCGCGTGCGGGAGCATAGCGTGTACTGCGAAATCGTGCCGTACACCTGTCCGTTGGAAAAAATCAAAGCAATGCAGCCGTCGGCGATCATCCTGTCAGGCGGCCCTGCCAGCGTGTATGTGGAAAACGCGCCCAAAGCGGACGCGGGTATTTTTGCGTTAGGCATTCCCGTACTGGGAATCTGCTACGGCCACCAGTTTATGTGCCAGACATTGGGCGGAACGGTTTCCAGCGCCAACATCCGGGAGTACGGGAAGACGGCGATCGCATTGGAGGGCAGCGCGCCGCTGTTTACTAATTTGATGGAACAGAATATCTGCTGGATGAGCCACACCGATTTCGTGGCGGAACCGC
>JAFTZZ010000109.1 GCA_017460905.1 Acidaminococcaceae bacterium
CATTTAAACTCTGTCAAAACATAGCGTTGCTGTATACTGTTCCCGGACGCAGCTTATCCAGATTATCCAGCGCTTTCCCGGTACCGATAGCCACGCAGTCCAGCGGGTTTTCCGCCACATAAACATGAATTCCCGTATCTTCCGCTATGACCTGTGCCAGTCCGCCCAGCAAGGCGCCGCCGCCGGTCAGCCAGATCCCGTTATCCACAATATCCGCAGACAGTTCCGGCGGACATTTTTCCAACACGGAACGGATCCGTCCGATCAGTGTTTCCAACGGCTCTTCCAGCGCTTTACGCACATCCTCCGATGTGACCGTCACTGTAGTAGGAAGCCCGTTGATACCATCCCGGCCGCGAATGCTCATACTCTTAATATCTGCACCCGGATGCACATTACCAATTTCAATTTTAATGCGTTCCCCTGTCGTATCGCCAATTAAAATATTATATTCCTTTTTCACATACCGTACGATGCTTTCATCAAACTTATCCCCGCCGATGCGTACAGAATCGCTGTCTACAACCCCGCCCAGGCTCAGGATTGCGATATCCGTAGTACCGCCGCCGATATCTACAACCATCTTCCCGGATGGCACCATAATATCCAGGCCTGCCCCCAATGCGGCAGCCAGCGGCTCCTCGATCAGATAGGTCTTGGAAACACCGGCCTGGATCGTAGCTTCCAGCACGGCCCGCTTTTCCACGGAAGTAATGTGGACCGGAATACAGGTCATGACGCGGGGTTTGAAAAAGAAGCTCTTCCCTGCCACCTTGTTGACGATATATTCCAGCATCTTCTGGGTAATGGTGTAATTGGCAATGACCCCTTCCTTCAGCGGACGCACCGCCACAATGCCCTGCGGCGTACGGCCCAGCATATCCCTGGCTTCCGAACCCACTGCCAGGATCTTGTTGCTGGACTTTTCCACCGCAACGACGGAAGGCTCGTTCAGCACGATACCCTTGCCCTTTACATAAACCAGGATATTGGCAGTCCCCAGGTCGATGCCGATATCTGTGTTGCCACCAAACATAGTTTCTCTCCTACTCTTTTCCTAAAAAACGTATGTCAGTCTTTTATGCTGATACGCTGGATATCCGCGCCCAACGCCTGCAGCTTACCGACAATATCTTCGTACCCGCGGTCGATATGGTGCAGGTTACCGATAGTAGTCTGGCCTTCCGCCACCAGACCGGCTAAAATCATAGCCGCGCCTGCCCGCAGGTCCGAAGCATTCACTTCACAGCCGGTCAGCCGGGCCGGCCCTTCAATGAGGGCGCCTCTGGCGCCGGAAGTCACAATATTCGCTCCCATACGGTTCAGTTCCACTACGTGCATAAAGCGGTTCTCAAACACCGTTTCCATAACGGAACTGCGGCCGCTGCAAATGGTCATCATAGCCATGATCTGTGCCTGCATATCCGTGGGAAAACCGGGATATGGCAGCGTTTTTACATGAATCCCTTTTAACTCGCCCGGACAGGCCACATGGATCCGGTCAATATCTTCCTCAATAAGAACGCCGGCCTCCCTCAGTTTTGCCAGCAGCGGTTTCTGATGTTCTGCCAGAACATTCTCTATAATTACATCCCCATGGGTCATGGCTGCCGCAATCATATATGTGCCAGCTTCAATCCGGTCGGGAATGACGGCATGTTCACAGCCGTGCATGTGCTTAACCCCTTCAATACGGATAATATCCGTGCCTGCGCCGCGTACACGGGCTCCCATCTGGTTCAGGTAGTTGGCCAGGTCAACGATTTCCGGTTCTTCTGCCGGGTTTTCCAGAGTCGTCGTGCCTTCCGCCAGGCAGGCTGCCATCATGATATTTTCCGTGGCGCCCACGCTGGGAAAATCCAGATAGATATCCGCGCCCTTTAAACCGTTAGGAGCATAGGCTTCCACAAAACCGTGATCCTGTGAAATTTTTGCGCCTAACGCTTCAAACCCTTTTAAATGCAGATCGATGGGACGGCTGCCGATGGCACAGCCTCCCGGCTGGGAGATACGGGCATGGCCCTTGCGCGCCAGCAGCGGACCGAGTACGACAAAAGACGCCCGCATGGTACGCACCAGTTCATAAGGAGCCTCATACGCGGAAATGTTCGACGTATCCAGTGTAAGCTCATGTTCCCTGCTGTCGTCAACCTTGACTCCTAAATATTTCAGCACACCGCAAATGGTGCGGACATCATCCAGCTTGGGAATTTCATCCAGATGGCTGGGCGTTTCTCCCAAAATTGATGCCGCGATGATCGGCAGCACCGCATTTTTCGCCCCGCTAGTCTTGACTGTACCTACCAGGCGGTTTCCGCCGCGTACGATCAGCTTATCCACAACTATGACCTCCCATAATTCGTATATAAAAACACGCGCCCATGTTAATTGTCTGTTTCATATAATGATATCACTTTTTGAACGGTATATGCAAGGGGATTACTTAATATGCAGCAGCTTCGCCGCCGCTTCTTCCTGCAGGCGCCGCTCCTCTGCCAGCTCACTCATGCGGCGGGCTTTGTCCTCGGCCCGTTTGCGCCGGGCCTCTTCCAGTTCCGCTTCGGTGAGCCGGTTCTGTTCCATTTCAAGCTCTTTCTGTTTTTTCCAGGCGCGGCGTTCCGCGTCGATTTTAATGCGCTGCTCTTCCATCTGCACGCGCATCTCCGCTTCCCTCTTATACAGGCTGGGAATCTTCCCTTTATTTTCAATATGGTGACGGAAATACAGATACCCTATAAAAAGCGGCCAGAAAATAAATACGGCTACCACCCAGACATTTTTATAGGGCAGGTCCCGTTTAAACGCGTCTTTATAGACATAGTACGTCAGGGTCCAGGCAATCAGCAGCTTTCCCCAGACGATTAAAGAATCCTGTGTCATGATTGCAGTCTTGCCCTGTCCGCAAGAATATTATAGTATGTTTCCTTTTCGGAAATCGTTTTCTTCAGCGCTTTGATCTTGTCCGGATCATCTGTCTTTGCCAGGATCTGGCGCAGATCGTAAATCTCCTGTTTTAATTCCAGCATTTTGTTTCCGGTTACCGGACGGAACATATCATCCATGGCAGCCTGCCTTTCTCTCTTTACGAGAAGTTCTTTAAAAATCAATAAATCTGCCGTTCGGCTTTGCCCTGCGGGCTTGCTTCACGGGCAATCATAGTGATGGCTCGTGCGCAACGCTTCACGTTTCGCCATTGGCTTACGTTCTGCGGCGCACTGCATGTACATGATTGCAGCCGTTCGGCTTCGCCCTGCGGGCTCGCCTCACGGGCAATCATAGTAAATCATAGTAAAAAAGGCATCCTGCACAAAAGTGCAGGATGCCTTGCGCATCATTGTTTACGCACGGGCGCCAGCCAGCTGCACAGTCTTCAGACGAGCCTGAGCCCTCTTCAGATCCGTTAACGCTTCCGCAATATCGGTATCCGCTTCGGGATGGTCGATCTTCGCCTGGGCGCGTTCCAGATCAGCCTGGGCTTTCGCTGCATCAATGCTTTCAGCCGTTTCTGCCGCCACGCTTAAAATGGTGATCTTGTTCTCTTTGACTTCCAGAAAACCACCGTCAACACACAGATAATGCGCAGTGCCCTGCTCATCGCGATATTTCAGCGGAGCCTGGTCCAGCGCTGCGACCATCGTGGCATGGCGCGGCAAAATACCGTACCCGCCGTTGGTGGTCTGGGCTTCCACATAGGAAATATTATCTGCTTTAAAAACATAGGCATCCGGAGACAGAACATCTAATTGCATCAAATTAGCCATAGGCTCACTCCGCTTTCATGGTTTTTGCCTTTTCTACGGCAGCATCAATGGTACCAACCATGTAGAATGCGCCTTCAGGCAGATCGTCATGTTTGCCTTCCAGGATTTCCTTGAAGCCGCGGATGGTCTCTTTCAGCGGAACGTACTGGCCGGGGGTACCGGTGAACTGTTCGCCTACGAAGAACGGCTGGGACAGGAAACGCTGGATCTTACGGGCGCGGGCAACAGTCAGCTTGTCTTCTTCGGACAATTCTTCCATACCCAGAATAGCGATGATATCCTGCAGTTCTTTATAGCGCTGCAGAATCGCCTGTACGCCGCGTGCTACCTTGTAATGTTCTTCACCGACTACCAGCGGATCCAGGATACGGCTGGTGGAGTCCAGCGGATCTACCGCCGGATACAGGCCCAGTTCCGCAATGGCACGGGACAGGTTGGTGGTTGCGTCCAGATGGGCAAAGGTGCCGGCCGGAGCAGGGTCAGTCAGGTCATCGGCAGGTACATATACAGCCTGTACGGATGTAATAGAACCTTTGGTGGTGGAAGCGATACGCTCCTGCAGCGCGCCGATATCGTTTGCCAGGGTAGGCTGGTAACCTACGGCAGACGGCATACGGCCCAGCAGCGCGGATACTTCGGAACCTGCCTGAATGAAACGGAAAATGTTATCAACGAACAGCAGCACGTCCTGGCCGGATACGTCACGGAAATATTCCGCCATGGTCAGGCCGGTCAGGCCTACGCGCATACGGGCTCCGGGAGGCTCGTTCATCTGGCCGTAAACCAGACAGGTCTTGTTGATAACGCCGGATTCTTTCATTTCGTTCCACAGGTCGTTGCCTTCACGGGTACGTTCGCCTACGCCTGCGAATACGGAATAACCGCCGTGAGCGGTCGCAATGTTATGGATCAGCTCCATAATGATAACGGTCTTGCCTACGCCGGCGCCGCCGAACAGACCAACCTTACCGCCTAATGCGTAAGGCTCGATCAGGTCGATAACTTTGATACCTGTTTCCAGGATTTCGGCTACGGTAGACTGATCTTCAAATTTCGGGGCCGGTCTGTGGATCGGCCAGTAATCCTCCGCCTGTACCGGGGTATCATCATGGTCAACGGTTTCACCCAAGACATTGAAGATACGGCCCAGGGTACCGGGGCCTACAGGAACACGGATAGGAGCTCCGGTGTCTACTGCGTCCATACCGCGTACCAGACCGTCGGTAGAGCTCATGGCAACGGTACGGACTACGTCGTTGCCGATATGCTGCATAACTTCCGTGGTCAGGTGGACTTTCAGTCCATTGCCCACTTCCCCGTCGATGTGGATTGCGTTATAAATCGCAGGCAGGCCATTTGGCGGAAATTTAATGTCGACAACAGGGCCAACGACTTGCACGATTTTTCCAGTCATCTATTATTTTCCTCCCTTAGTTCTGCTGCAGAGCTTCCGCTCCGCCAACGATTTCGTTAATTTCACGAGTAATGCCTGCTTGACGAGCTTTATTGTATGACAACTCTAAAGATCTAAGTAAATCACTCGCATTATCGGTAGCCGACGACATGGCGGTCATACGGGCACCGAGTTCACTTGCGGCTGACTGCATCAGCGCGGCATAAATTCTTGTGTTTACATAATAGGGCAGCAACTGCGCCAGCAATACCTTTGCAGAAGGCTCAAACAATACGTCGCCCACTTCTTCCAGGGCTTCATCTTCCACCGGGGCGGAATCGTCAGGTTCCTGGAAGCCGGACATGCCCTTGCCCTGTCCGTCTGCCGCAGGGGGCAGCACCGGAAGCAGGTTCAGCGTTTCCGGCGTATAGGACAGCGCGGATTTAAACCGGGTGGAGATCAGCCTCACTTCATCAACTTCGCCGGACGCAAAGGCATCCACCGCAGCTTTCGCGATCTGTTCGGCATACTCAAAATTCGGTTTATCCGACAGGCCAAAGAAATCTTTTGCAACGTCAAAGCCGCGGTGCTGGAAAAACTCCTTCGCCTTGCGGCCTACCGTAATCAGGTAATAGTTTTCCGATTCCGCAATTTCCGCCAGCGCGTGTTTCAGCACGTTGGAATTGTAGGGACCGGCCAGGCCCTTATCGGCAGCCACAACGATAAACCCGGTCTTCCGGACAGGCCGGTCGGACAGCAGCGGGAAATCGCTGAGGGATAAGCCTTTCAGGGCAATCTTGTCGCTGACGGCGGTCAGCAAAAGATTTTCAATCTTATCGGCAAAGGGACGGGTGGAAGCAGCTTTCTCCTGCGCACGGCGCAGACGGGCAGCGGCGACCATTTTCATGGCCTTGGTGATCTGCTGGATATTTTTTACGCTGCGCATACGCCGATGAATCTCGCGTGGATTAGGCATAAGTCACTCACCTCTTTCCGTCAGAGGTTACAAAGGTCTGTTTGAAATCCGCCAGGACTTTTTTCAAAGCTTCTTCGTTAGCATCAGTAATTTTCTTGTTCTTAATAATATCTGCGCCGATTTCCGGAGCCGTATTATCAATATATTTCAGCAGCTCGGCTTCAAACCGGGTTACATCGCTGACCGGAACGTCATCAATATAGCCCTTGGTACCGGCATACAGGGAAAGAACCTGCTTTTCAACCGGCAGCGGGGAATACTGGGGCTGTTTTAACAGCTCGGTCATACGCATACCGCGGTCCAGC
This sequence comes from Acidaminococcaceae bacterium, assembly GCA_017460905.1. Classification (GTDB taxonomy): domain Bacteria; phylum Bacillota; class Negativicutes; order Acidaminococcales; family Acidaminococcaceae; genus Succiniclasticum. Next base: position 6,436 of record JAFTZZ010000109.1, read on the forward strand.
TGTGCCTTGGTGGCTTTATCCAGGTCGGAACCGAACTGTGCGAAAGCAGCCAGTTCGCGATACTGGGCCAGGTCCAGACGCAGGGTACCGGCAACGGCTTTCATGGCTTTGATCTGGGCGGAACCGCCTACACGGGATACGGACAGACCAACGTTGATAGCCGGACGGATGCCTGCATAGAACAGGTCGGTTTCCAGATAAATCTGGCCGTCGGTAATGGAAATAACGTTCGTGGGAATGTAACCGGATACGTCGCCTGCCAGCGTCTCAATAACCGGCAGCGCGGTGATGGAACCGCCGCCGGCCTGCTCGTTGCGGCGTGCCGCACGTTCCAGCAGACGGGAATGTAAGTAGAATACATCGCCGGGGAACGCTTCACGTCCGGGAGGACGGCGGAGCAGCAGGGACATGGCACGATAGGCCACAGCGTGCTTGGACAGGTCATCATAGATACACAGGACGTCTTTGCCCTGATCCATGAAGTATTCTGCCATGGTTACGCCGGAATAGGGAGCCAGGAACTGTAACGGGGCAGACTGTGCAGCCGTTGCAGCCACGATGATCGTGTAGTCTTTGGCGCCGTATTTTTCCAGAGTACGGGACAGACGGGCAACCGTAGAGGCTTTCTGCCCGATTGCAACATAAATACAGATCACGCCGTTGCCCTTCTGATTGATAATGGTATCAATCGCAACAGCAGATTTACCGGTACCGCGGTCGCCGATGATCAGTTCGCGCTGTCCGCGTCCGATAGGTACCATGGCGTCGATCGCCTTGATGCCGGTCTGCAGCGGAACGTCTACGGATTTACGGTCGGCAATACCAGGGCTCTGGGCTTCAACCGGACGGGTAGCGGAATATTTGATCTCGCCTTTGCCGTCAATGGGTTCGCCCAGCGGATTAACAACGCGGCCCAGCAGGCCTTCGCCTACGGGAACCTCCATCAGTCTGCCGGTACGGCGGACGATGTCGCCTTCCTTAACGGTGGTCTCGCCACCCATCAATACGACGCCCACGAAGTCCGGCATCAGGTTCTGCACCATGCCGCTGACACCGCCGGCCAGCTCAACCAGTTCGCCGGCCATAGCGCCGTTCAGGCCTTTAACGGTAGCAATACCGTCGCCGACCTTTTCAATTACGCCAACCTCTTCCAGGTCAACGTTCATCTCTGCCTTTTTGACAGCGTCAGTCAGGGAATCGGTGATACTGGCAGGATTTTCCAGAGTCTGTCCTGCAGCACTCGATTTCACCATCGCTTCGCTGACCTTTTCCATCTGACGTTTAATGCTGGCATCATATACCTGATCGCCTGCTTTTAAAATAGAACCGCCAATAATGGAAGGATCAACGGTGGTTTCCAAATATACCAGATAGCCCAGTTTATCGCCGATAACCTTGGCTAAGGCATCTTTTTCAGATACAGTCAGTTCTTTGGCAGTTGTCAGGACAACGGCGATAATACCGTTGCTTGCAGCTGCTTGCAGCTTGTCATTTTCCATCTTGAGGCCTTCAAGACTTTTCATGATCAAGTCCAGTTTCTCATTGCTAGCCATGCTGTATCCTTCACCTCCATATCTCCCGCGTTGCCACGGGTTTATTAGTCACAGGCTATGCCTGTTTTTATTGACAACCTGTTAGCGGTCCGATTATTTATTCAGAACACTGTCAGCTGTTTTCGCGATCAGAGCCTGATCCGCGTCAGAGTTTAATTTTTGGTCAACAACCTTGCCTGCGATCTCGGTAGCCAGATTGATCACCTGGGTACGAACATCTGTCAGAGCCTGTTGTTTCTCATTTTCAATGGTCTGTTTAGCAGAAGTCATCAGCTGTTCTTTTTCAGCCTGTGCCTGCGCTACAAAATCGTCATGTACTTTTTGTCCGATCTTATTCGCTTTTTCCACAATAGCAGTCGCTTCAGAACGGGCTTCAGCCAGCTTCTTGCTGTACTGGGCCTTCAGTTCTTCCGCTTCTACACGGGTCTTTTCAGCGGTTTCCAGATCATTGGCAACACGTTCGCGACGTGCGTCAAGAACTTTTAACAACGGTTTGTAAGCAAATTTGGCCAGGATGAAAAGAAGAATAATGAAATTTACAATCTGCGCAATAAATGTTGCATCAAAATCTACCAATTTCAGCACTCCTTTTCCTAAAATTTAGTTAAATCCGTTTACCCGGTCTTAATTATTTTACAAACGGGTTGGCAAATACCAATACAATTGCGATAACGGACGCAATAATAGGAATGGATTCAATCAGACCTACAGAAATAAACATATTTACCTGAAAGTTGGAAGCCTGTTCCGGCTGACGGGCCATGCATTCAATGGCTTTGGAGGTAACCATGCCGTCGCCTTTCGCCGCGCCTAAGGAAGCGCCCGCACCGATAATACCTGCCGCTAATACGGAAGCAGCAACAATAATAGCATTTTCCATGTTAAATTCTCATCCTTTCATTTTATAAAAATTTTAACTACCTGAAACTACATTTTCCGCAAACTGCCTTTTGGGTCAGTGATGCTTAAATACCGGGGCCAGACTGATGATGCTCAGCATCGTAAATACGAAGGCCTGCAAAATGCCGACACAGAGGCTGAACAGGATCCAAACGTCAGGCAATACAAAAGGCGCAAGTTTGTACAGGATAATCAACAGAATTTCGCCGGCCAGGATATTACCAAACAGACGAAGCGCCATGGTTACTGGTTTCGCCACTTCTTCAATGATATTAAGAGGCAGGAACACCGCAAACGGTTTAAAGAAATGACCGAAATGGCCCAGACCGTTGCGGCCAATACCAACAAGGTACGTTACCACCAGAACCAGAATTGACAAGGCAAACACAACGTTAATGTCGTTGGTAGGAGAGGTGAAATGCAGGCCAAATACGGACGGAATCAGAACGCCGATTTCATTGGCTACAAAAATATAGAGGAACAATGTCAGGAGGAAGGGTTCCATCTTGCGACGGCCTTCTTTTCCCAGATTGTCTTCCATAAGACCACCCAGCCATTCAACGAGCATTTCCATAAATGCCTGCAGGCGTCCGGGAATCATCTTGGATCCGGAGGTTGCGATCCACACGAGGATAATGGTTACGATGCAGGATAGCCACATCATATACAGCGTCTGCATATGAACCGTCATGCCCAGTGCGGAGATCTGCTGCGGCAGATAATGGATAATTTCATTGCTTGCTTGTTCAGCAGTTCCCATCTTTGTTTCTCCTTTCCTCACGGCCGGTAAATGTATGTATTCCCGGGCGCGTGAAATTTTGTAAATTAAAAATCAAAAAAATATGTAACAGAATAAAACCGATCATCGGCTCGGCGATTCTCAGTTTTAAACCTAACATAGTAAACACAAAAATAACCGCTACGGAAAGACGCGTAATAAACATGCGGACCAGAATCCTGCGCATCGCCTGAGGCGGGGCGCCGTAGCCGTACAACGTACTGCCAAAGATAATACCGTCATCCAGCAGGGCCCAGACAATCCCCGGCAGCAGGGAGACCAGTCCTTTCCCCGCAAGCACTGCCGCGCCTGCAGCAAGCAGAAACATGGCTCCGGCCAGTTGTCGCAGCCATATCTTCTTCATGACCTGGATGGCATAGTCCCGGCTTTTCCCTTTAAAGTCCAGCATGTCACCTGTCTGCTCCGTAATTGTGAAAAATCTGTGAGAATTTCATACTATCTTATTTTAATATATATTCCGCGAATTGCCAACTCTTTTTTTTGAACTACGGCTTTAGTTTACAGTTATAGAAAAAATACTGCAGAAGACGGAAAAAATTTACAATTTCTGACCCGGTTACGCCTTAAACGGTTCCGGCCTCTTTTCCGTATACCCGAAGCGGTTCAGGATAAAACCGGCGATCCGTTCGCAGGCATGTCCGTCTCCGTAAGGATTGACAGCCTCCGCCATGGAACGGTAGTACGCCGGATCGTCCAGCAGGCGGGAAGTTTCCTCCCGTACCGCTTCATAGCCGGTGCCAGTCAGCCGTACCGTGCCTGCCGTCACGGCCTCCGGCCGTTCCGTTGTATCCCGCAGCACCAGCACAGGCTTGCCCAGGGCCGGCGCCTCCTCCTGGATACCGCCGCTGTCCGTCAGGACGATATCCGCACGGTTCATCAGGTTGGCGAAAGGCTCGTAATCCATCGGCTCCGTCAGGTAGACCCTGTCGATACCGGCCAGCTCTGCCTGCACCACTTCCCGCACCTTCGGATTTTTATGTACGGGAAAGATCGCCGCCACATCAGGATGCTGCTCCAATACGGACTTCAGGGCCCGGTAGACCTGCCGCATGGGTTCCCCCAGATTCTCCCGGCGATGGGTGGTCATCAGGATCAGCCGTTTCCCGCTGCCAAGGGCGCGTTCTGTCACAGGGTCGGTAAAGACAAAATCCTTCTTCACCGTTGTATTCAATGCGTCAATGACCGTATTGCCCGTCACAAAAATACTGTCATCTGCTACGTTTTCCTTTAACAGGTTCTCCCGGCTCACTGCCGTGGGGGCAAAATGAAAATCCGCCAGGGAACCGGTCAGCTTCCGGTTCATTTCCTCCGGATACGGGGAAAATTTATTGCCTGTCCGCAGTCCCGCCTCTACATGCCCCAGCTTAACCTGGGCGTA
>JAFTZZ010000110.1 GCA_017460905.1 Acidaminococcaceae bacterium
ATCGGACTGAAAGTGTTGCTGGAACATACGGGGTTTTTAAATTAAGAGTTAGGGGATTTGTTTGGTGTCCCTGCCATGAGACTGCGGGGGCTGTTTGAATAAGCGAGTCGCTGCCCGAAGGGACGCGAGGAAAACTTCATTAAAGAAGGAGAAACAGTTACTGTAGCAGTGCGTTATACTGCATAACGCAACGCGGGACACGGCCGAAGCGTTCGACGAGCGCTATGAAAACAGTACCCGCAGGATAATATAGCTGAATAAAAACAAAAAGGCACTTGAATATTCAAGTGCCTTTTTGTTTAAACGGTTTATTTCCCCGTCTTCAATTCAGTCCAGAACTTATCATACATGGTAATCGCATTCCCGATATCATGCAGCCATTCGCCCTTGCTGCTCTGGGCGGCGGCACTCTTCAGGATCGGGTTTTCCACGATTTCCTTTTTCTGCATGGGAATCGCTGCGGCATTGGCATTGGGCAGCTTCATGTAATCAAAGTTGCGGGCGCTTACCTTCGGCTCATAGATGTAGTTCAGGAACTTCATAGCCAGTTCCTTGTTCTTGGCGCCCTTGGGGATAGCCATGTTGTCGGCCCAGATCAGGGTGCCTTCTTTCGGAACGCAGAACTCGATGCTGGGATTGTCGAAGTTGCAGAAGGACGCGTCGCCGCTCCACATGTGGGCGATCCAGGCTTCTTCCGCGATCATCTTCTGTTTGTTGTTTTCAGTATCGTATGCCAGTACGTTGGTATTCAGCTTCTTCAGGTCGTTGAAGGCTGCTTCCACTTCTTTCGGGTCGGTGCTGTTATTGGATTTGCCTGCTTTTTTCAGTGCCAGGCTGAATACTTCACGGTTGTCGTTCAGCAGGATGATGTGGCCCTTATATTCGGGTTTCCACAGGTCGGCCCAGCTGGTGATGGGGTCTTTCACATATTTTTTATTGTACGCGATGCCGGTAATGCCCCAGACATACGGAATTGCGAATTCCAGTTTCTGGTCATAGGCAGGGTGCTTCAGGCTTTCGATCAGGTTGGGCTGTACGTTGGGCAGTTTGCTGTGGTCCAGCTTTTCCAGCATGTTCAGCTGGATCATGGTGGTTACCATGTAGTCAGACGGCTGGATGATATCGAACTGGGCGCCGCCTGCCTGCATCTTGGCCAGCAGTTCTTCGTTGTTGGAATACACATCATAATTGATACGGCAATTGTTGGCTTTTTCAAATTCGGCCAGGACCTGGGGATCGAAATAATCCGCCCAGCTGTAAATGTTCAGCACCTGGGCTTCGCCTTTTTTAGGGGCGTCCTTGGGTGCTTCGGCTTTCTTATCGCCGCCGCCGCAGCCTGCCAGTGTGAGAGTAAATGCTGCGATGAGTAAGAGCATCAGTACGATGCGGTTCCAGTTTTTTTTCAAATCGTATCAACCTCTTTTCTTTAAAAATTTTGAAATATATGGATTCGGTTCGAAATACTGTCGGAACAACAGGGAACTAAAATATAGCATACAAGGGGAAAATATGCAATACTGAATTTTTATTCTTCCGCTTTCGCCTTATGGCTGGGCTGCAGGAACTCGGCCAGCAGTACCAGGATGATTTCCACTGCCATCATCAGGGTGGACAGGGCGTTGATCTCCGGCGAGATGCCGCGTTTTACCATGGCGTAAATGTACAGCGGCAGCGTGGTGGAGTTGGGACCTGCCACGAAGAAGCTGATGACGAAGTCGTCGATGGAAAGGGTGAAGGCAATCAGCGCGCCGGCCACAATGCCCGGCATGATCAGCGGCAGCGTCACGTAGCGGAAGCACTGCCAGGGGGTGGCGTACAGGTCGCTGGCAGCCTGCTCATAGTCGCTGCGCATGCCGTCCAGACGGGCACCCACCGTAATGACTACGAAAGACAGGCAGAAGGTGATGTGGGCCAGGATCAGGGAGCCTTTGCCCAAAGGCATGTGCACCTGCGAGAACAGTACCAGCAGGGACAGGCCCATGACGATTTCCGGGATCAGGATGGGCAGGTACATCAGTCCGTTGATGACGCTCTGCATCTTGAATTTGTAACGGTGCAGCGCGATGGCGGCGATAGTGCCCAGGGTAGTGGAGACAATGGTAGAAGCGAAACCGATGATCAGGGTGTTGATCAGGGCCTCCAGTACCCGGCGGTTATTGAACAGGTGCTCGTACCATTTCAGGGTGAAACCGGTCCAGACCGCATTGATGCGGGAATCGTTGAAGGAATACATGGCCAGGATGATCAGAGGCACATAGAGAAATGCCAGGATGGCCAGCGAGTACGCTAACAGTACATGACTACGCCACGTTTTTTGCATTTTCCGCACCTCCGTTCTGCGCCTGGATTGCGCGATAATAGAGGATGATCAGGAACAGGGACAGTACGGCCAGCACGATGGACAGGGCCGAACCGAAGGGCCAGTCCCGGGCCGACAGGAACTGGTTCTGGATCAGGTTGCCTACCAGCGCGGACTTGGCGCCGCCCATGACGTCCGGCACAACGAACATGCCCAGAGAAGAAATAAATACCAGAATGGTTCCGGCAGCCACACCGGGCATGGTCAGCGGCAGGGTGATCTTGCGGAACGCGGTAAAGGGAGGGGCTCCCAGGTCGGAAGCGGCTTCCAGCAGCCGGCGGTCCAGCTGTTCGATGGAAACGTAGATCGGCAGGATCATGAAGGGCAGCAGGGAGTAGATCATACCCAGCATTACGGCGCCTTCATTATATAACAGCTGCAGCGGCTGGTCGATAAAGCCGAGCTTCATCAAAAGCGTGTTCATGACGCCCTGGGCCCGCAGGATGATGACCCATGCATACGACCGGATCAGGAAATTGATCCAGAAGGGGATCATGCAGAGGATCAGTCCTGGCTGCTGCCAGCGTTTCGGCAGCTGGGCGATATAATAGGCCAGCGGGTAGCCCATCAGGATGGTCACAACAGTCGTGACCAGGGCCACCAGCAGCGTCTGTGCGAAAATAGAAATGTATAAGGGCTCCAGAAAACGCAGGTAGTTGCTGACCGTCCAGTTAAAGACCACCTGGCCGTAAGGCGTGCGGCTGGCAAAGGATACGGCAACTACGATGAGCATGGGAATAATGAAGAAGATTCCCAGCCACAGCATGGAAGGAGCGATGAGTAATTTCCCGTTTTTCATGTTACTCTTTCTCCACTTTCACGCCGTCCCGGTCGTACCACCAGATGCCGACGCGGTCATCGGTCTGCCAGCGGTGCACATCGTCAAAATACTGGTAGGCGATGACGGTCTGGTTGGTGTTGTCAAGACGGATAAAGACTTTGTCGATGGTTCCGTAGAATACGATATCCACCACGGTGCCGAAGAATTTCGGTTCCGGATGGTCGGCATTTTCTTCTTCCTCCGGACACAGGTTCAGCTTTTCCGGGCGCAGCGCGTAGGTTTCGCTGCCGATATCAAAGAAGTTGCTTTCGCCGATGAAGCGGGCTACGAAAGTGTTTCTGGGATGATGGTAGATGCCGTTGGGATCCCCGTCCTGCTGGATGACGCCGTCGTGCATGATGACGATGCGGTCGCTCATGGTGAGGGCTTCTTCCTGGTCGTGGGTGACGAATACGAAGGTCAGGCCCAGGCCCCGCTGCAGGTTTTTCAGTTCCAGCTGCAGCTTTTTACGCAGCTGGTAGTCCAGTGCGCCCAGCGGTTCGTCCAAAAGCAGTACCTTCGGGCTGTTGACCAGGGCGCGGGCGATGGCAACGCGCTGCTGCTGGCCGCCGGACATCTGGGACGGGTAGCGGTCCCGCAGCTTTTCCAGCTGGGTAAGGTACAGTACCTGGTTGATGCGTTCCATGGCCTCTTCCTTGGGAACCCCCTGCATCTTTAAGCCGAAATGGATATTTTCCGTTACGGTCATATGCGGAAACAGGGCGTAGTTCTGGAATACCATGTTGACGTTGCGTTTATACGGAGGCAGATTCGTAATATCCTGTCCGTCCAGGATGACGCGGCCCGTCGTCGGCGTTTCCAGACCCGCTATCATACGTAGCAGCGTGGTCTTGCCGCAACCGGACGGCCCCAGCAGCGTTACGAATTCACCGTCATTGATCGTCAGGTCCAACGTTGGGATAATGAGGTGTTCGCCAAATTTTTTGGTGATCCCTTCCATGCGAATCAATTCGTTCATTTCAAATCACGACCCTTCTGACCAAATTTAAATCTTGCTGTATTTGTACTTGCATTATACATGCAAAAGGCGGTGATAGCAATGCTTTTTTTCGCCGAAAAACAAATTTTTTGAAAATCGTTGCCAACCGCATGCCTGATAGGGTCGGCAAGGGGTAAAAATTCATAAAAAAGACATATTTTCCCCAGCGTTTTTTTGTCGTGGAAAGGCTTTTACTTTGCGACAGTAATGTGTTATAATATTTACAAGAAAAATGATGCATATTTCTTCGTCTTTACGGATTCAGGTATTCATAAATCTTCTGATGCAGAACACTTTTGTTGGCTGTGCGGTTTTGCAGAAAACCGCATTAGGTATAAAAGGCAAAGGAAAATTAATTGACGTAAGGGGGAAATTATCATGGGACTTATCGAACAATCTATGATTCCGCTGAACAAGGCAATTGAGGCAATGAAACTGGATCCGGGCGCGGCCGCTATCATTGCGAAACCTGAAAAGACCACCGAAGTGCAGATTCCGGTAAAGATGGATGACGGTTCGGTACAGGTATTTACCGGGTACCGCTGCCAGCACAGCACCATCATGGGACCGGCCAAAGGCGGCGTACGGTACCATACCGCTGTAAATATGGACGAAGTAAAGACCCTGGCGTTCTGGATGACCTGCAAATGCGCGGTTGCGGGCCTGCCTTACGGCGGCGGCAAGGGCGGCATCATTGTTGATGTAAGCAAGCTGTCGGAACGGGAACTGGAAGCCCTGACCCGCGGCTATATTGATAAGATTGCCGGCGTTATCGGCGAAAAGAAGGATATTCCGGCTCCGGACATGAACACCAATGCCAAGATCATGGGCTGGATGATGGACGAATACAGCAAAATCACCGGCCAGTTCGAGCCCGGCTTCATCACCGGCAAGGATATTTCCGTAGGCGGTTCCCTGGGACGTACGGCAGCCACCGGCCAGGGCGTGGTAACCGCAGCGCTGGAAGCACTGAAGGTCAAGGGTATGAAGGTGAAAGGCGCTACCTGCGCCGTACAGGGCTTTGGCAATGTAGGCAGCTGGACGGCCAAGCTGGCCTTCAGCGAAGGCATGAAGGTAGTAGCCATTTCCGATGTATTCGGCGCTGTTTACAATAAGAAAGGCATCGATCCCTACAAACTGGCTGAATATACTGCCACCAGCGAGAACCACAGCGTAGTGGGCTATCCGGATGCGGAACCCATCGAAAAAGAACTGGTGCTGGAACAGAAGGTTGACGTGCTGTTCCCCTGCGCCATGGAAAACCAGATCACCAAAGCCAACGCGAAGAAAATCAAAGCGACCATAATCTGCGAAGGCGCCAACGGCCCCACCACTCCGGAAGCGGACGAGATCCTGGACAAGAAAGGCATCTTCGTTGTGCCTGACATTCTGGCCAACGGCGGCGGCGTAACCGTTTCCTACTTCGAATGGGTGCAGAACCTGTACCGTTACTTCTGGACGGAAGAAGAAGTAAAAGAGAAACAGATCGCCATGATGGTCAAAGCCTTCAAGGAAGTATATGACCTGTCCGTAGAATACAAGGTGCCCATGCGCGTGGCAGCGTATATCTCTGCACTGAAACGCCTGGCCGTAGCCATGAAGATTCGCGGAATGTACTGATTCCCTTCTGTAATTACAAAAGCCCTTGAGCCTTATCTCAAGGGCTTTATACTTTTGAGGGCAAGACGATACGAGTAAAGTGAGAAAGTTTGCTGTGTATAATTTGCTGCAATATGGAAAAGGCATAAGCAAACCTTCGGAAAGGATTGCGTTATTCCATGAGGTGAAATGTGCCGTCGTGGCGAGATTGTTTGAGGGGCGAAGCCCCGAGTTTCGAAGCCACAGGCACGTGAGTCCATGGAATAGCAATCGTTGACGGGTTTGCGATGCCTTTACCGTACTGCGGCAAGCGGACTCGGGGGAGAGAAGGACAGGCTTGCGGCACTTATACGATTGTATTAAGGTTGACACTCCTCTCTGCAAGTGATAAAATTTTCTATACAGGTTTTTTCATGATAATAGGATAAAGAATTTCAGGAGGGGTAATACCATGGAGTACAAATTTGCGTCAAGAATGGAACGGATGAAAGCATCCGAAATTCGTGAATTATTAAAGCTGACGGCCCGCCCGGACATCATTTCCTTTGCCGGCGGCCTGCCCGCACCGGAACTGTTCCCGGTCAAGGAAATCGCTCAGGTTTCCCATGATCTGGTTGAAAAAGAAGGCCAGAAGCTGCTGCAGTATGCGACGACGGAAGGCCGTCCCACCCTGCGTGCCAAAATTGCCAAACGTATGGCGGAAAAATACGGCACCCCGGTTGATGTTGACGATATCCTGATCACCACCGGTTCCCAGCAGTGCCTGGACTTTGCCGGCAAGCTGTTCCTGGACCCCGGCGACGTGGTTCTCTGCGAAAGCCCGTCCTATCTGGGCGCGCTGAATGCGTTCAACGCCTATGAGCCCGTATTCAAGGAAGTTCCTACCGATGAGCAGGGCATCATTCCGGAAGAACTGGATAAAATCCTGGCTACCACTCCGAAATGCAAAATCATTTATGTAATTCCCGACTTCCAGAATCCCACCGGCATCTGCTGGAGCCTGGAACGCCGTCAGAAATTCATGGAAGTCATCAATAAATACGATCTGCCGGTATTTGAAGACAATCCCTACGGGGAACTGCGTTACAGCGGTACCAAAAATCCGACGCTGAAATCCATGGATACTAAAGGCCTGGTTTCCTTCCTGGGCACTTTCTCCAAGATTTTCTGCCCCGGCCTGCGTCTGGGCTGGATCGCCGGACCGCATGCCATCGTAGAAAAATTCGTAATGATCAAACAGAGCGCCGACCTGCACACCTCCAACTTTGACCAGGGTGTTGCGGACGCCTACATGGACACCTATGATCTGGACGCCCATGTGGAAGAAATCGTAGCGCTGTACGGCCATCGCCGCGACCTGATCCTGAAGACCATGGAAGAGGAATTCCCGGAAGGCGTGACCTTTACCCGTCCGGAAGGCGGCCTGTTCCTGTGGGTAACGGTGCCGGAAGGCGTAAGCGCGCGCAAGGTATTTGACAAATGCATTGAGCAGAAGGTGGCTGCCGTTATCGGCGACGCGTTCTATCCCAATGACAAGACCGACCGCAGCATGCGCGTCAACTATTCCTGCATGTCTGACGAAAAAATCGTGGAAGGCGTAAAACGTATGGCCAAAGCCATCAGGGAATGCATGTAATCGTGGGGTAACACTATGATATTTATGATCCTGACTGCCATCGTAGCAGTCCTGGTTGCGATTCTGGCACTCCAGAACTCCATGATGGTGGACCTGACATTTTTTATGTGGAATTTCCGCCTGAACCTTGTGCTGGTAGTGCTGCTGTCCGTAATCTGCGGCTTCCTGATTGCGCTGGCATGGGGCATCAAAGTCAAGACCCAGAGCATGTGGAAGGTCCGCAAGCTCAACGAACAGATTACGCTGCTGGAAGATGACAAGCGGATCCTGCGGGAAAAAGTCGAGCAGCTGATCAAAGCCCAGGGCGGCGTCATGGATCCCGCAGACACGTCCACCACACCGGTTACCCCGGTGAAAACAGACCCCGCACCCAGTGCGACGGTAAGGAAATTAAATTAAAAGATTTAACAGGCGATGGTTTTGGCTGTCGCCTGTTTTCTTTGTTTTTAAACCGGAAGCACAAAAGATGCCCATCAAAGGGACCCCTTCGACAAGGCGCAGCCACGCGCAACGTAGTGAGCGCGGCTAGCGACGAGGGGGAAGAAGAGACAGGCTTTCTGCTCCCATAAATTTTTGTGTACGTTTAATTCTATAAAATGTTGTGGTATAATTAATCATTAATCCAAAATTTCCTCACAGGAGAACACACCATGGCTGATAAATTTTTAGTGATTGACGGCAGCAGCCTGATTCACCGCGCCTTTTTTGCCCTGCCGCCCCTGACCAACCGCAAAGGGCAGCATACCGGCGCGGTCTACGGCTTTCTGCGCATGTTCCACAAGCTGCTGCAGGATGTGCAGCCCCGCTGGGTGGCCGCGGCCTTCGACAAATCGCGGAAGACCTTCCGCAGCAAGCTGTATGCCGATTACAAAGGCCAGCGCAAGCCGACGCCGCCGGAACTGAAGGAACAGTTCCCGCTGTGCATGGAAGTGCTGCAGTCCATGGGGATCCCCGCGCTGGAGCTGGACGATTACGAAGCGGACGACATCATCGGTACCTTTGCCCGTAACGCCGATCCGTCGGTGGAAGTGTACATTGTGACCGGTGACCGGGACGAGCTGCAGCTCATTGACGAACGTACCCGCATCATGTACACGAAAAAGGGAATTTCCGATATTAAACTGTATGATAAGGCAGCCTTCGCCGAAGATTACGAAGGCCTCGTGCCCCTGCAGCTGATTGACCTGAAAGGGCTGATGGGGGACACCTCCGACAATATTCCGGGCGTGCCGGGTGTCGGCCCGAAAACGGCGCTGAAGCTGATTGCGGAATACGGCAGCGTGGAAAATGTGCTGGAGCACATTGAAGAAGTCAAAGGCAAAAGCCTGAAGGAAAAACTGGCTAACAATAAGGAGCAGGCGCTGCTGTCCAAGGAACTGGCGACGATTTATACAGCAGTGCCGGGGCTGGAGCTGGCCCTGGACGCCTATGCC
>JAFTZZ010000111.1 GCA_017460905.1 Acidaminococcaceae bacterium
ACCTGCAATCTAAGATATTCCAGTCTTTGTTGGTATTTAACTTGAGCACCAAAAGTTGCTCTTTTTCGTTATGCCGTTTTGTAACTTTTCCAATCCCAAATGTCTTAATTGGGGGCTTGACTTTTAATAGTTAGTCTTTTAAAAATTTTATCGTTACCTATTTTAGCATAAACCTTTTTAATAGAAAAGTATTTTTGTGTTCTTTGTATACATTATTCTTAAAAAATTTTTGGAAAAAAATTTTACAAAAGCAGGAATTTCAGAAGAAACAGAGAAAATATAATCAAATGCGAATTGAAATAGCATTTTTATGTTTTTTGCTAAAAGCGAAAAGGGAGGGATTTATCTATGAAAAAGTTTTTGGCGTTCTTGATGGCCTTTGCGGTTATCGGATCCGTATTGGCTGGTTGCGGCGGCGGTGGCGGAGAGAAAAAAGACGCTCCCAAACCGGCAGCTGATGGTGGCAAAAAATTCATTAATATTGCTACCGGCGGTACAGCAGGTACCTATTATCCGTTAGGCGGCGCTTTGGCCGATATCCTGAACAAGAATGTTAAAGGCGCAAATGCATCCGCTCAGTCCACCGGTGCTTCTGTTGCTAACGTTAACCTGTTAAAAGAAGGCAAAGTTGATATCGCTTTCATCCAGAACGATATTGCTTACTATGCTGTAAACGGAACAGAAATGTTCAAAGACAAAAAAGTGGAATCCCTGAAAGGCCTGGCTACCCTGTATCCGGAAACCGTTCAGATCGTTACCACTGCAAAGACCGGGATCAAAACCATTGCTGACCTGAAAGGCAAGAGAGTTGCGGTCGGCGCTGCCGGCTCCGGCACCGAAGCCAATGCCCGCCAGATCCTGAACATTGCAGGCATTACCTATAAAGATATCAAACCTCAGTACCTGTCCTTCGGCGAAGCGGCTTCCGCCCTGAAAGACGGTAACGTAGACGCAGGTTTCGTTGTAGCCGGTTTCCCGACTGCTGCTATCCAGGACCTGGCAACCCAGCATGAAGTTGTAATGGTAAGTGTTGACGCCGCGCTGGCTGACAAACTGATTGCCCAGTATCCGTACTACACGAAGGTTACCATTCCTGCCAAGACCTATAACAAAGTTGAAACCGATACCGCTGCTGTTGCTGTAAAATGCATGCTGGCTGTTACCGATAAGATGGATGCCGATACCGGTTACGCTATCGTAAAAGCATTGTATGGCAACCTGGATCGTATGAAAGCTGCTCATAACGTATCCAAGAACATCACGAAAGAATCTGCCAAAGACGGCATGTCCATTAAGCTGAATGCCGGCGCAGAAAAATTCTTTAGCGAGAAGTAATTTTAATGAATCACACAAGTACAGACCGGACACCGGCGTCCACCGGCGTCCGGTCTTTTTTCAAACGTCCGTCTTTTGTATTACTGCTGTTGATGATACTGGCGGCAATATGCTGGTACGGGGACCAATTGGTGGCAGTGCTGATTCCGGAAAACGAACGCCCGATTTCGTATTTTGCGGTCGCTAAAGGGGAAGAGTGGAGTTACCATTACAAACATTCTGTGCAGCAGACGCCGGTGGATGAGTTCTTCCGGGTCAACGGTGTGAACGACATGACCATGACGCATACTACCTATGAGTCACTGGGCGTCGGGCTGCCTTATGATCCGGCAGAGGGCACTTTCCGGAGTCTGAAAAAAGACGGTAAATTTGATTTGGAAATGAACCGGCCGTACACTGCTATAAAATTCCGTACGGCGGTACAGGCGATGCCCAAGATTATCCATGATAATGAAATTTTTGACCTGTGCCCGCTTTACGGGCAGGGAACTTTGGTAGAAGTGAGAGTTGTAAAACGCTATCAGTACTGGCTGATGAAGCTGTTCAGGAAAAATTAAGAAAAGGCGGTGAGGCCTGTGGAAGATGTGAAAAAGAAAACAACTGCAGCTCCGGCGGAAATGTCCGCCGAAGAGGTGATGCAGAAATTTGATAAAGAATCCAACAACCGGGAACCAGACGGTTTTTGGGGGTATATAATCTCCGCAATCTGTATTCTGTTTGCGGCGTTCCAGCTGTACACGGCAATTTTCGGCGTGCTGGACGCGCATTTGCAGCGTACGGTTCACCTGTGTTTCGGGCTTGCCCTGATTTATCTGCTGTACCCGGCGCGTGCCAGCTGGTCGAAAAAGTCCATGCACCCGTTGGATCTGGTGTTTGCGATACTCAGTGTCTTTGCTACGATGTATATCTGGTTCGAGTATGATGAGCTGGTAGTTCGTGCCGGCATGAATACCGATACGGATATCATGGTGGGAATCATCGGTATTGTCCTTGTGTTTGAGGCAGCCCGCCGTACCGTAGGCTGGCCGATGATCACAGTAGCGCTGATCTTCCTGGCCTATGCCTTTGCCGGTCCTTATATGCCGGGCATTATGGCGCACAGGGGCGTCGGCTTTGACGAACTGGTCAGCCACCTGTATTTCACGACTGAGGGAATTTTCGGTGTACCTATGGGCGTATCCTCAACCTTTATTTATCTGTTCATCCTGTTTGGCGCCTATCTGGAAGCCACCGGCCTGGGTAAGTTCTTTATTGACCTGGCGAATGCGCTGGCGGGCTGGGCAGTCGGCGGTCCCGCCAAGGTTGCCGTCCTGTCTTCCGGTCTGATGGGGACTGTTTCCGGTTCTTCTGTTGCCAACGTTGCCGGTACCGGGTCCTTTACCATTCCGATGATGAAAAAGTTAGGCTACCGTCCCGCTTTTGCCGGCGCAGTAGAAGCGGCGGCATCCACCGGCGGACAGCTGATGCCTCCTGTTATGGGCGCGGCGGCGTTCCTGATGGCGGAATTCGTAGGCGTTCCGTATATTGACGTTGTTAAGGCTGCCGTCATCCCGGCGGTGCTGTATTACACCGGAATCTGGATCGGCGTTCATTATGAAGCGAAAAAGTATGGCCTGAAAGGTACGCCCCGGGAAGAGCTGCCAAAGTTTGGCAAACTGCTTTCGGAAAAAGGCCATCTGGCCATTCCGCTGATTATCATTGTGTACCTGCTGGTTACCGGTTATACGCCGATGCGCGCAGCCCTGTATGCGATTGGCCTGACTATCGTCTGCGCCTGCCTGCGTAAGAGTACCCGCATCACCTTTAAGGATTTTGTCAACGGTCTGATCAACGGTTCCAAGAGCGTGCTGGGCGTGCTGATTGCCTGCGCGACTGCCGGTATCATCATCGGCGTAGTTACCAAAACCGGTGTCGGCCTGAAATTAGCGACGGCATTGCTGGACCTGGCAGGCGGACAGCTGATTCCGGCCATGTTCTTCACCATGATCACTTCCCTGATTCTGGGCATGGGCGTTCCGACGACGGCAAACTACGTAATTACCTCTACCATTGCGGCCCCCGCGCTGGTGCAGATGAATGTACCGGTACTGGCGGCGCACATGTTTGCGTTCTACTTCGGTATCGTAGCCGACGTTACGCCTCCGGTTGCCCTGGCGGCTTATGCAGGTTCCGGTATTGCCGGAGCTAACCCGATGAAGACTGGCGTGAATGCGGCGAAGCTTGCGATTGCAGCCTTTATTGTGCCGTACATTTTTGTACTGGCGCCCGAACTGCTGATGATCAACGCAACCGCTTTTACGGTACTGTTGTCGATGCTGACTGCGATCTTTGGCATGTGGGGTCTCTCCCTGGCCATGATCGGCTTTTGCCAGCATCCGCTGAATGTGCTGCAGCGTATCGTATTCTTCCTGGGCGGCCTGTGCCTGATCATTCCGGGAACCCTTACCGACGTTGCAGGTATTGCGGTCCCGGTATTGGGTTTCCTGTGGCAGAAGCGCAATAAAGGCGGGATCCTGAAAAATACTTCTGATGAAATGTGATTCGATTTCTGATATACGTTTATCTGTAATGCCATAACTTAATAAGTAAGACAGTTTAATAAAACGGAACTCCGATAGTCAGTCGAACAATACGGCGATTATCGGAGTTTTTTTCATTCTTGAAATTCTTTAGCTATTTACAGTAAAGGAAAATCCGCTCTTTTATTCTAAATTCATAGAATTTCATCTAAAACTTCACAAATATTTCACAGTTAAAACTCTTATACATTAGTAAACAATTGTTTTTGGATTTTAATTGCGGTATAATAGCGACAGGGAAAAGAGACGCTGCTATCGTGTAAGCGTAATTTCTTAATTCACTTATACAGAATGAATAACAGCACATCTTTTATTGAGCGGAAAATTTAATATACGGAGGTAAATTTTGGACAAAACACAGAAAAAGTTAAATATCATACCGCTTGGCGGTCTCGGCGAAATCGGGAAAAACATGACGGCTTTCCGTTATGGAGATGACATTATCCTGATTGACGCCGGCTTAATGTTTCCTGAAGACGATATGCTGGGGATTGACCTGGTCATTCCCGATATTACATACCTTATTGAAAATCAGGACAAACTCAAAGGCATCTTTTTAACGCACGGTCATGAAGATCACATCGGCGCCCTGCCTTTTATTTTAAAACAGCTTGATGTACCGGTTTACGGCACCGCATTGACGCTCGGCATTCTGAAAGGACGGCTGGAAGAGGCAGGCGTGTCAACTGCTTCTTTAAATGTCATTAAGTCCGGCGAACGTGTTCGCGCCGGCGTCTTTAAGCTGGAGTTCATGCGCGTCAACCACAGCATTCCGGACGCGATCGGCATGGCAATCCATACGCCGGTCGGCCTGATCATCCATACCGGGGACTTTAAAATTGACCAGACTCCGGTTGACGGGCAGGTCATGGAACTGAACCGGTTTGCCGAGTACGGCGACCGGGGCGTACTGCTGATGATGGCCGACAGCACCAATGCAGAGCGGCCCGGTTATACCCAGAGCGAAAAGTTTGTAGGGGAGACCTTTGACAATGAATTCCGGTATGCAAAGAACCGGATTATTGTGGCAACGTTTTCTTCCAATGTCCACCGTATCCAGCAGATCTGTGACACAGCGGTCAAATACGGACGCAAGGTTGCAGTCATGGGCCGCAGTATGGTGAACGTCGTCAGCATTTCACTGGAGATGGGCTATCTGAAGGTCCCGGAAGGCGTCCTTATTGATATCGAAGAGATCCGCAATTATACAAATGATAAAATTGTTGTAATCTGCACCGGCAGCCAGGGCGAACCGATGTCCGCGCTGACCCGTATGTCTATGGGTGAAAACCGCAAGGTACAGATCGTTCCGGGCGATACGGTGATCATTTCCGCTGCGCCGATTCCCGGTAACGAAAAGATGGTTTCCAACACGATCAATCATTTATACATGCTGGGCGCGGAAGTGGTTTACGAAAAGGCTAACGGTGTTCATGTGTCCGGTCATGCCAGCCAGGAAGAACTGAAAATCATGCATAACCTGGTCCGGCCCAAGTTTTTTATGCCGGTTCACGGCGAATACCGTCATTTAGTCAAACATGCCAAGCTGGCCGAAAGCCTGGGCATGGACAGGAAGAATATCATGATAGCCGAAAACGGGGCTGTTGTTGAACTGTCCAGAGAAAAGATCTGCCTGAACGGAAAAGTTACGGCAGGCAAGGTCCTGATTGACGGACTGGGCGTCGGCGACGTTGGCAATATCGTATTGCGCGACCGCCGTCAGTTGTCCCAGGACGGCATCATGATCGTTGTTGTCGGCGTTGATAAAGCGGCTAACCGGATCGTTTCCGGGCCGGATATCGTTTCCCGCGGTTTTGTATATGTGCGCGAGGCTGAAGTTTTAATGGAAGAAGCCCGCGATAAGGTACAGGCAGCGCTGGATAAGTGTGAAGAAACAAATAATACGGAATGGTCAGCGCTGAAAGGTGCGATCCGCGACTCACTGGGACGTTTCTTATTTGAAAAGACCAGAAGACGTCCAATGATCTTACCGATTATCATGGAAGTTTAATAGCTATAAACTGTTCCTGAAGGTTATTGTGAGGTAAAAGCGTGAAAAAGCAACAGGCAGTACAGAATGAAAACGAAATAAAAAAGGAACAGAAGAACAGCGAACTGAAAGGACTTCTCTGTCTGGCTGCAGGCATCTTTCTGCTGGCCGCTTTCGCAGGCCTGCCGACAGGATTTATCGGTGAATTTTTCAGGGAAGCGCTGCGCTACGGTTTCGGTTTGGGCGCATTGTTGTTCCCGTTCATTTTTATTGCAATGGGTATCGGTTATTTCCGCACGAAAAAGAATCTGATCCGGTTCGGCGGCTTCTGGGCAGCAATGTTATTCTATGTCTGCCTGCTGGGCTTTTTGCATCACATGCTGGTGCCGCTGGATTATGA
>JAFTZZ010000112.1 GCA_017460905.1 Acidaminococcaceae bacterium
AGATATTTTTCCGCGTCTGCCTTCAGCTTCTGCAGGATCATGGCAGAGATTTCTTCCGGGGAGTACTTTTTATCCCCGATTTCCACGCGGTAACCGGCTTCGCCCATGTGCCGCTTAATTGAGCTTACGGTACGGGTCGGGTTGGAAATAGCCTGGCGTTTTGCCATCTGGCCAACCAGACGCTGATCGTCTTTTGTAAAACCTACTACAGAAGGAGTCAGGCGGCTGCCTTCCGGATTCGTGATAACGGTCGGTTCGCCGCCTTCCATTACCGCAACAACAGAGTTCGTAGTTCCTAAGTCAATACCAATTACTTTAGACATGATGTATTCCTCCTTAAATTTTTAACTGAAATTAATACACACTCTATTACTATTTGAACCTTGCGGTTCATAACTTAAACAATTTCACCTTGCTGACGCCTGCGCACCGCTATTACATCGCGGGGCATTCGTTATTCATTGCTGATGACGCGCACCTTGCTGTGCCGCACCACCTTATCATGGAGCTGGTAGCCCTTTTCGAACACCATATCAATGGTATCCTCTTCCATGTCCGGATTCTGCCCCCGCATCACCGCTTCATGGAAGTTGGGGTTGAATTTCTCGCCCTGGGCAGGAATCTCCTTCACGCCCAGATCCTCCAGCGTCTTGACGAACTGCTTCTGGATCCCGGCCATGCCGTCCACCACGCTCTGCACGTCAACGGCTTTGGCTGCGGCCGCTTCCGCCCGTTCAAAATTGTCCAGGATCTGCAGGAACTTGTTGACCACGCTGATGGTCACATAGGTCGCAAGCTCTTCCCGCTCCGCGGCGTTGCGGCGGCGGAAATTGTCAAAATCTGCCTGCAGGCGGAGCAGCCGGTTCTTCGTTTCAGCCGCTTCATCCTCTTTGGTTTTCAGAAGGGCTGCCGTTGCCATCAGTTTGGCCTGCACGTCTTCCAACGTTTCTTCCGCTGCTGCATCCTGCTTTGCTTCCCCTGCAGTATTTCCCGCTGTAGGTTCCCCGTTTTCTGTCCCCGGGGTCTCTGCCTGTTCAGGCGCTTCCTGCGCGGCCGCTTCCGGCTGCGTTTCCTGATTCAGGGCAACCTCTTCCTTTACTTCTTCCTTATCCCTGTTAAACAATGCCGTTCCTCCTTTTGGATTTCATTGTGGTTCTTTCAGAATCGTTTCCAGATATTTATGCAGATAATTCATCACGGCAATGACCTTCCGGTATTCCATACGGGTCGGCCCCAGCACCGCCATGGTTCCTACGATCTGCCCGTTCAGCCGGTAAGTCGCCTGCACCATGCTGCAGTCCTTGATCCCGGTGAACTTGTTCTCACTGCCTATGGTCACCTTCAGGCCGGAATTGTCCCCGGCATCCAGGATATCCTTGACCACCTTTTCCTCTTCCAAAATACCCAGCAGGTTCTTTACCCGCCCCACATCCTGACACTCCGGCTGGTTCAGCAGCTGTTTGGTACCTCCCAGGAAAACCTTCTGCTCACTGTTTTTGGCAGCTATATTGCCGATGGCTTTCTTCAGGGACGCCAGCATCACTTCATCCTCTGAAACTGCCGAATATACTTCCTGCAGCAAGTCGCCGGTAATTTCCGTAAGCTTCCGGCCTTCCAGCAGGTTGCTCATCTTCCCGGACAGGTACTCCAGTTCGCTGGCCGACATGCCGGCCGGAATATCGATCAGCCCGTTATCCATAGCCCCGTCATCGGTTACAATGCACATAATCGCCTGATTCTCATTCAGCGGCAGGAACTTCAGATACTTAAACCGGGCTGTCGGTTTCCTGTTCGCCAGCACCAGCGACACATTCTGCGTCATGCGGGACAAGATCTTTGCCGTCGATTTGAAGATATCATCTATGTTGCGGATACGCTCTTTATACCAGCTGTTGATCAGCGCGATATCGTTTTCCGTCAATACGCCGGGCTCTTCCTTCATGGAATCCACGTACAGGCGGTATGCCTGGGCGGAAGGAACGCGTCCTGCCGAAGTGTGCGGCTGTTCCAGATACCCTAACAGCTCCAGATCGCTCATCTCATTACGGATGGTGGCCGGACTCAGCCCCAGATTATGTTTGCGGGCAATGGTTCGCGAACCCACCGGTTCCGCAGTTTCAATATAGTCTTCGATGATGATCTGCAGGATTTTCCGTTTTCGGTCGTTTAACATAATCCCACCTCATCTCAGGCAGCGCGGCCGGGCCTTTTCTGCGTCGTCCCATGTCTCGCGGGAGTCTGCTGCCTGGCGCTGCCTTGGTACTGCTAAATTTATTAGCACTCATTTGCATAGAGTGCTAATATCTTTTACATTGTTAGAATAGCACCGAAAAAACAGGATGTCAATAGTCAAAAAGTAAAAATTTTGTATTTTGCCGTTTACTTCACAAATTATTCACTTTCTTTATTTAATACTAAGGAAACACTAATATGTAATGACATTTGTCAAGAGAAACTTTTGGCAAAAACCACCACACATGTTTAATTTTTGACTGAAAGCGCCATGAAAAGGCTACGGAATCAGTTCCCGGCCTTGGCCATTCTAATATACGTGGA
>JAFTZZ010000113.1 GCA_017460905.1 Acidaminococcaceae bacterium
ACCTGCAATCTAAGATATTCCAGTCTTTGTTGGTATTTAACTTGAGCACCAAAAGTTGCTCTTTTTCGTTATGCCGTTTTGTAACTTTTCCAATCCCAAATGTCTTAATTGGGGGCTTGACTTTTAATAGTTAGTCTTTTATTAAATAATAGACATCGTATTAAACTTAAATCAGTTTCAGTTCAAAACACTTTCTGCTCTCAGAGTGCGTTCATACCGGAACCGATAAACAAAAGAGGACCTTTGCAGGCCCCCTTCATTTCTTTCATTCGATATTCAGGCGGCACGGATTTCCTCTGATTGCCGTCAATCTTCAAAAGCTCCTTCCGGATACAGCGGGAAGCGGGAGATCAGTTCCTCCGCTTCTTTTTTGCAGGCAGCAAGTACGGCTTCATCTTCAGGCGCAGCCGCAACCTTTTCCATAATATCCGCAATCTGGATGATCTCTTTTTCGCCCAGGCCCCGCTGCGCAGTACAGGTCAGGCCGATCCGCACGCCGCTGGTTACGAACGGGGAAGCCGGATCGTTGGGGATCTGGTTTTTATTGACAGTGATGCCGACACGGTCAAGGGCATTCTGGAACACCTTGCCGGAAATATTTTTGGAACGCAGGTCAACCAGCAGCAGATGGTTGTCGGTACCACCGGACACGATGCGGAACCCGCGTTCGCTCAGGGCTTTGGCAAGGGTCTTGGCATTGTCCAGCACGCGCTGCATGATAGCGCGGAATTCCGGGCTGGCAGCATATTTAAGGGACCAGATCTTCGCCGCCATGGTATGGAAATGCAGCGAACCCAGAGAACCGGGGAAGGTTCCGCGATCCAGCAGCTTAGCATGTTTTTCTTTGCAGAATACCATACCGGAACGGGCGGAACAGAACGTTTTAGTAGTAGAGGTCGTAACAAAATCAGCCCAGGGAATCGGACTGGGGATCAGTTTGGCAGCAACGAGACCGGCAATATGGGCCATGTCAACCATCAGGTAAGCGCCAACTTCTTCCGCAATCTTGGCCATTCTTTCATAATCGATCAGACGGGGATATGCGCTTGCGCCGGCAATGATCATCTTCGGACGGATCTCTTTTGCTTTTTCTTCCAGCGCATCGTAGTCAATCTGTTCCGTTTCGGGATTTACACCGTAAAAATCATGATGATAAATTTTGCTCACCCAGTTGGCAGGTGATCCATGGGTCAGATGTCCGCCCTGGTCAAGACGCATGGACAGGATCTTATCGCCGGGCTCCAACACCGATGCAAATACGCTGTAATTTGCAGTTGAACCGGAATAGGACTGCAGGTTCACATGCTCAGCCCCGAAAAGCTCCTTGGCGCGCTTCCAGCCAAGCTCTTCCAGCTTGTCCGCCACTTCGGAACCGGCCTGGAACCGTTTGCCGGGCAGGCCTTCCAGGGTCTTATTCGTAAATACGGAACCGGTAAGTTCCATAACTTCCAGGGGAACCGTGCTTTCGGAAGCAATCATTTCAATGTTCTTTTCCTGGCGATGCAGCTCTTCTTCCACGAGTTCATACATTTCGGGATCGGATTGACGGGTGTATTTCAGCATTTTTATCCTCCTTAAAATTTTATCTGAAATTTTGATTCCTTATTAAAATGGTAACATAACTAAAATGAATTAGCAAGAACAGACAATCAAGAAAAATGGATTAACAAACCGCGGCCGCAGCTATTTTATTCTTAGTCAGGGATTTTTGTTTTTATTCCCACTCGATGGTTGCCGGGGGTTTGCTGGTGATATCGTACACAATGCGGTTGACGCCCTGCACTTCGTTGACGATGCGTCGGGAAACCGTATCCAGCACGCTGTAGGGAATATGTGCCCAGTCGCTGGTCATGCCGTCGGTGGACAGCACTGCCCGCAACGCCACGGTGTAGCTGTAGGTACGCCCGTCGCCCATGACGCCCACGCTGTGGATGTTGGGCAGACAGGCAAAGTACTGCCAGATGGTGCGGTCTAATTTGGCATTAGCTATTTCCTCCCGGAAAATCGCGTCTGCTTCCCGGGTAATTTTTAATTTTTCTTCCGTTACCTCGCCTAAGACGCGGATAGCCAGGCCCGGTCCGGGGAAAGGCTGCCGCCATACCAGCGCTTCGGGAATGCCCAGCTCGGCGCCCACCGCGCGGACTTCATCCTTAAACAGCTCACGCAGCGGCTCGATCAGCTGCAGGTCCATGTCTTCCGGCAGGCCGCCTACATTGTGATGGCTCTTGATGGTAGCGCTGGTGCCGGTGCCGCCGCTTTCCACCACGTCCGGGTAGATAGTGCCCTGCACCAGAAAGTCTACCTTACCTAACTTTTTGGATTCCTCATCAAACACGTGGATAAATTCCGCACCGATAAGCTTCCGTTTTGTTTCCGGATCGGACACGCCTTTCAGCTTGCCCAGGAAACGGTCTGCCGCATTCACGCGGATAAAATTCATGTCGAACGTATCTTTGAAAACCTTTTCCACCTGGTCGCCTTCGTCCTTGCGCAGCAGGCCGTGGTCTACAAAAATGCAGGTGAGCTGCTTGCCGACCGCCTTGTGCACCATCACCGCGGCTACGGAAGAATCCACGCCGCCACTCAGCGCGCACAATACCTTTTTGTCGCCCACCTTCGCTTTGATCTCCGCTACCTTGCGCTCCACAAAGGACTTCATGGACCAGTCGCCCTTCAGTCCGCAGATTGCAAACAGGAAGTTGGCAATCATCTTTTTGCCAAAGGGCGTGTGTTCCACTTCCGGGTGGAACTGGACGCCGTAGAATTTTTTCTCCGCATTGCCCACCGCCGCTACCGGACAATCACCGGTCACGGCCAGCACCGTAAAGCCCGCCGGCGGTTCCGCCACGAAATCGGTGTGGCTCATCCAGCAGATATTCTGTTCCATCAAATTAGTAAACAGCGGCGCGCTGCCCTCCAATGCGATCGCCGTCTTCCCGTACTCCCGGATGTTGGCGCTGGAAACCGTTCCGCCCA
>JAFTZZ010000114.1 GCA_017460905.1 Acidaminococcaceae bacterium
ATGGATAAAAAGGGAGAACTTTTCCGCGCCTACGGGATTCGCGCGATACCTACAACGTATATGATCGACCGGAACGGCAATCTTGCCGGCAGGGTACAGGGTGCGCTGTCTGCGGAAAATCTGGAACGGATCGTAAAACAGGTACTGAATATAAAATGACATAGAAATGGCAGGTTATCAGACAGCGGGAGGCGGATTGATGAAAACAAAATTTAAAAAAATTATGAACCGTTCGTCCAAAATAGTTTCGTTCTGTGTTTTGTCGCTTGCCCTGTTTGGCTGCATTGGCTGTGCCCAGGAGAAGCCTTTGGTGTTTGACTATGCATCCCAGCCGGACGAATTTATTGTTAAGCTGAAGCCGAACCAGCGCTATACAATTGTAAGGGGAAGCGAAACTTTCCCCTTTTGCCTTACGCTTACAAAGAGTTTTATCAGTGATGGGGGAGAATCCCGCCTGATCTGGAAAAAAATTGACCGTAAAGCCCATATGCTGCGGGCGACGGAACGGGTGCCGTATCTGATCCGTGCCAATGGGAAGGACTTTCTGTATATTTACGGGGACAAGTACGGCGACCTGAATTTTATCGAGCTTTCCGATACCAACAGTGTCAGGGGAGCCGATAATGCGCAGCTGCACTTTTATGAGGAACCCAAAGACCCGAACAATCTGCCGGTCCGTATCAGTATCCCTGTCCTGGGGCCTGCCAGTGCAGAGCTTAGTTATCACGTAGGCAAGCTGGGAAAACCGGTGCCTAATGAAGCAGACGGGTATCGCTACTGCGTTGCAGCTGACCGGCGGGAGAAATTTATAACGACAGAAGCGTGCCAGGTCATGGTTTTCGCATCGGCTGACGCGCAGGAGGGTGTAATGGCAACCCTTCCCTCCGGCAGCGTATTTTCCAAATTGCGGTGCAACGGAAAAGGGGAAACGGACCTGCTTCTGGAAGACAGCCGGGTATTCCGGGTGAAAGAACGCTATCTGTTCGGTGAACCCCATGCGATTATGGATGTCGTTGATTTTGCAGGGAAACCGTTTAGTTATAAAAGCATGACAAAGAACTGAAGAATCACAAAAATGATAAACGTAAAGAATGGCCGGAACCTGAGTCATGCTTACGTAAAACCGGATGATATGGCAGCAAACTATTAAAATTGAAACAGAATGGAATAAAAAAAGTTCTGATTTCAAAAAAAATATACACTTTTATGTAAAAAAATCGGATTTGTGCTATTATATCTCTAATATTCTGTTAAGAGGAACGATTGATCCTCGGACAAATCTTGTTTAAAGTGAGGGAACAACATGAACGGAGCGGACGCAATTGTAAAGTGTCTGGAAATGGAAAATGTAGAGTATGTATTCGGATATCCGGGAGTGGCGATCTGTCCTTTTTATGACAGCATCCTGAATACAAATATCAAAACGGTGCTGGTACGGCATGAACAGCATGCGGCCCACGCTGCCAGCGGATATGCCCGGCTGACGGGAAAGGTTGGCGTTGTCGCCGTTACCAGCGGCCCCGGCGCGACGAATGTGATCACCGGCATTGCTACGGCGTATGCGGACAGCATCCCGCTGGTGGTGATTACCGGCCAGGTGGACAGCCGCCTGATGGGCAGCGATGTGTTCCAGGAAGCGGATATTTCCGGCGCCTGTGAGTCTTTTGTAAAATACAGCTATATCATCCGTAATGCGGAAGACGTGCCCCGCATCGTCAAGGAAGCCTTTTATATTGCCAACAGCGGACGCAAAGGTCCGGTGCTCATCGATTTTCCGATTGATATTCAAAACCAGAAAATCGGCAGGCTGGAATATCCGGAAACGGTTTCCATGCGTTCTTATAAGCCGACAATCAAAGGGCACGCAAAACAGATTGACAAAGTGGTGCGCGAACTGAAGAAAGCAAAACGCCCGCTGATCTGTACCGGCGGCGGCGCGCACCTCAGCGGCGCAGTGCCTGTTATCCGGGCTTTTGCGGAAAAGCATAACATTCCCGTAGTTTCCACTATGATGGGTCTGGGAACCATGCCTACGGAGCATCCTCTGTTTTTCGGTATGGTAGGCAATAACGGGCAGGCTTACGGAAACCGGGCCATGAATCAGGCGGACATGATCCTGCTGGCCGGCGCCCGCGTGGCAGACCGCTCCATCGCCCGCCCGAACGAGATTGAAGATAATAAGGTCCTTGTCCACATTGACGTGGATCCGGCGGAAATCGGCAAGAACGCCGGCCCCTCCATCCCGCTGGTGGGTGACCTGAAAAACGTCTTTGAAGAACTGGGAAAGGAAGAAATCACCACTTCCACAAAAGACTGGCTGGCTACGCTGGCGGAATTCCGCAAAGACGCGGAGAAAGCGAAGGAGGCCAAAGCAAATATGGTCATTACACCGGGCACGGTGGATCCCACCCACTTTATCCATGCCCTGTCCGATGCGATGCAGGAGAACGCAGTATATGTTGCGGATGTAGGGCAGAACCAGCTGTGGTCCTGCGCTAACTGCATCATCCGTAAAGGGCGGTTCTTTACCACCGGCGGCATGGGCTGCATGGGCTATTCCGTACCGGCAGCCATGGGCGCCAAAATTGCGGAGCCGGACCGGCAGGTGGTCGCTGTCTGCGGCGACGGTGCGTTCCAGATGTGCATGATGGAGCTGGGAACCATGCGGCAGTACCAGGTGCCTGTAAAAATTGCGGTAATCCGGAACAATGTGCTGGGTCTGGTACGGCAGTATCAGCATTTTACCTATAAAGACAGATTTTCCGTAATCGACCTTACCGGCAGCCCGGATCTGGAGCCGATTGCGGCAGCCTACGGCATGAAGTTCCTGCACCTGAATGACGAAGCAAAGATGGACGAGACGATCAAAGCGTTCCTGGAAAATGATGAATCTGTATTGCTGCAGTGCGATGTAGATCCCAACGAGGTGGCATAACATGAAACGAATTTACAATGTATTAGTACAAAACCAGTCCGGCGTGCTCTGTAAGGTATCGGGACTGTTCTGGCGCCGCTGTTTCAATATTGATTCCCTGGCAGTAGGGGAAACGGAAGACAATGCAGTTTCCAATATGACGATCGTCAGCACCGGCGACGAGCATACTCAGGAGCAGATTGAAAAGCAGCTGAATAAAAAGCTGGATGTTATCAAGGTCAAGACCTTTGATGAAAAGGAAGCAGTGTGCCGCGAACTGATGCTGATCAAGGTTAAGTACAACCGGGATAATCGCCGGGACATCATCGATAACTGCTCAGTCATGAACGCGACCATTATCGATATGGCCAATAACATGATGACCATCCAGATTTGCGATACGCCGGAACGGGCGCAGATTTTCCTGGAAAATATCAATCACATTAAAATTGTGGAGATCACGCGCTCCGGTACGGTAGCGCTTACCAAATGCAAGGAAGGATAAAACAGTTCCTGCCTGAACATCCGAAAAAAGAGAAGCTGGATAGAAAAGAATTATTTTCAGATTCTATGCCGGCTTCTTTTTTCTGCGTTTAAACAGAACGCCGGACTTCATTCTTAAACATTGGGGCAACTTTTTACTGTCATGTGCAAAAGCAATGACTTTGTATGCTGTTGCAAAAAAAATCAGATGCAGCTGTTCTTTTTCTTGAGAAGTATGGTAAAATAATCATTAGAGTAAAAACAGAGGGAACGATTTCAATCGTTTTTTGTTCCGGTTTGCTCAGTGAAGCGTTTTGCGGTTTTGCGGCTTTTTATATTTATCTATGTTTAGGGGAGAGAATTATGGCACAGAGGACAGACATCCACAAAGTAATGATTATTGGCTCCGGCCCCATTGTGATCGGCCAGGCCTGTGAGTTTGACTATTCCGGTACCCAGGCCTGCAAGGCGCTGCGGAGCCTGGGATATGAAATTGTACTGGTAAACTCCAACCCGGCGACGATCATGACGGATCCGGAGATGGCGGATAAGACCTATATTGAACCGTTGAATGTGGAACGGGTGGAGCAGATCATTGCCAAAGAACGTCCGGATGCCCTGCTGCCGAACCTGGGCGGTCAGTCCGGCCTGAATCTTTGCGCAGAGCTGAATAAGGCTGGTGTGCTGGATAAATATAACGTAAAAGTCATCGGCGTACAGGTGGACGCCATTGAACGCGGTGAAGACCGCATCGAGTTTAAGGAGACCATGAACAAGCTGGGCATCGGCATGGCCCGCAGCGAGGTTTCCTACAGCGTGGAAGAAGCCCTGGCCATTGCGGATAAATTAGGGTATCCGGTCGTCCTGCGTCCGGCCTATACCATGGGTGGCGCCGGCGGCGGCCTGGTATATAACAAGGAAGAACTGAAAACGGTCTGCGCCCGGGGCCTGCAGGCCAGCATCATCGGTCAGGTACTGGTGGAAGAATCCATTTTAGGCTGGGAAGAGCTGGAACTGGAAGTTGTCCGCGACAAAGACAACAACATGATCACCGTCTGCTTTATTGAAAACGTGGATCCGGTCGGCGTGCATACCGGCGATTCCTTCTGTACCGCCCCCATGCTGACGATTCCCGAAGACGTACAGCAGGAGCTGCAGCGTCAGGCTTACAGAATTGTAGAACACATCGGCGTTATCGGCGGCACTAACGTGCAGTTTGCCCGTAACCCGAAGGACGGGCGTGTCATCGTGATTGAAATCAA
The DNA here is from genome assembly GCA_017460905.1 of Acidaminococcaceae bacterium. Taxonomy (GTDB): domain Bacteria; phylum Bacillota; class Negativicutes; order Acidaminococcales; family Acidaminococcaceae; genus Succiniclasticum. Next base: position 4,660 of record JAFTZZ010000114.1, read on the forward strand.
TCCCCGTACGTCCCGTTCTTCCGCGCTGGCTTCCAAGGCAACCGGTTTTCCCATCGCGCTTGTCTCTGCCAAGCTGGCCAGCGGCCTGACCCTGAAGGAGCTGCCCTGCGGCAAATACGGCACGCTGGATAAATACGTTCCCGACGGAGATTACATTGTCGTAAAATTTGCCCGCTGGGCTTTTGAAAAATTCAAGGGCGTGGATGACAAGCTTGGGACCCAGATGCGCGCCGTAGGCGAAGTCATGAGTATCGGCAAAAATTATAAAGAAGCATTCCAGAAAGCAATCCGTTCCCTGGAAAAAGGGCGCTACGGTCTCGGCCATGTCAAGAATTTTGATACGCTGTCCAAAGAAGAATTGCTGACGTTGCTGCGCACGCCGTCCTCCGAACGTCATTTTCAGATGTACGAAGCGCTGCGCAAGGGCGCGACCGTGGAAGAAATCAACAACATCACGGCAGTGAAGGAATACTTCATTCAGCAGATGAAAGAACTGGTGGAGGAAGAAGAAGCGCTCCTGCAGCATAAGGGCGGGGTTCCTGCCCCCGAGGCGCTGGCACAGGCGAAGAAGGACGGCTTCTCGGACAAGTATCTCAGTGAGATTTTGGAGGTTTCTGAAGACGATATCCGCCATGCCCGGGAAAAGCAGGGCGTTGTGGAGACCTGGGACGGCGTACATGTAAGCGGTACACAGGACAGCGCTTACTTTTATTCCACCTACAATGCGCCGGACAATAATCCTGTGACGGACAGACGGAAAATCATGATCCTGGGCGGCGGCCCGAACCGTATCGGCCAGGGCATTGAATTTGACTACTGTTGCGTGCATGCAGCCATTTCCCTGAAAAAACTGGGCTTTGAAACGATTATTGTCAACTGCAATCCGGAAACGGTTTCCACAGACTACGATACTTCGGACAAGCTGTATTTTGAACCGCTGACACTGGAAGATGTGCTGAGCATCTACCACAAGGAAAAACCGGTAGGCGTCATCGCCCAGTTTGGCGGGCAGACACCGCTGAACCTGGCGGCGAAGCTGAAGGAAGAAGGCGTCAACATCCTGGGTACGACGCCGGAAGTCATCGACCTGGCGGAAGACCGGGATCAGTTCCGCATGGTCATGGACAAGCTGGGGATCCCCATGGCGGAATCCGGCATGGCCAGTACGGTGGAAGAGGCGATTGCCCTGGCGCATAAGATTGGCTATCCTGTCATGGTGCGTCCGTCCTTTGTATTAGGCGGCCGCGGTATGGAAGTTGTCCATGATGACGAGCAGATGCAGGATTACATGGCAGCGGCCATCGGCGTAACGCCGGACCGCCCGATTCTGATCGACCGTTTCCTGCACAATGCGCTGGAATGTGAGGCAGACGCAATCTCCGACGGAAAAGACGCGTTTGTGCCTGCGGTGATGGAGCATATCGAGCTGGCCGGCATCCATTCCGGCGACAGCGCCTGCATTTTGCCCAGCCGCCAGATTTCCGAGGAAAACCTGAAAACCATCAAAGAATATACCCGGAAGATTGCGGTGGAGATGAACGTAGTCGGCCTGATGAACATGCAGTATGCCATCGAAGACGGCAAGGTGTACGTGCTGGAGGCCAATCCCAGAGCATCCCGTACCGTGCCGCTGGTTTCCAAGGTCTGCGGTATCCGTATGGTGCCGCTGGCTACGGATATTATTACCGGTTCCCTCACCGGACGTCCGTCGCCGGTCCCCGGGCTGAAGGAAAAGAAAATTCCGTACTATGGCGTAAAAGAAGCGGTGTTCCCCTTTAATATGTTCCCGGAAGTCGACCCAATCCTGGGACCGGAAATGCGTTCTACCGGCGAAGTGCTGGGACTGGCTGAAACAGTGGGAGAGGCCTATTTCAAGGCGCAGGAAGGCGCTAAGGCGGTGCTGCCCCTGGAGGGGACGGTCCTGCTGTCCATCAGCGACGCAGATAAGGACGAAGCGGTGGCTGTGGCAAAAGCCTTCCATGAGGACGGGTTCAAGGTAATTGCCACGGAAGGAACGGC
>JAFTZZ010000115.1 GCA_017460905.1 Acidaminococcaceae bacterium
GGACAGGCGGGAGATTGGTAAACGCGGCGAGGAAATCGCCGCAGCATTTTTAGAGCGCAATGGGCTGGACATTGCGGAACGGAATTTTCATTGCCGCTGGGGCGAGGTGGACCTGGTGGCAGTGTTTATGCCCGAAGCTGATGAGGATGCGCAGTTTTGGGATGAAGAGGCAGAGGAACAGATACATAATGGTCGTTTCAACGAAAACCGGGGAACAGTCCGTTTCGTAGAAGTAAAGACAAGAACCGGAATGAACTACGGTACGCCCGGCGAAGCCGTAACCTATGCCAAACAGCAGAAAATAAAGAAAACGGCGTTAACATGGCTGCAGAAGCAGGAACAGTATTTTCCCTGTATCTGTTTTGATGTGATTGAGGTATGGGTTATTGATAATACTGCTAAAATACGTTGGCTAAAGAACTGTTTCTGACGTTGTTATGTGGTCAACAGGCGTAATCTGCATTTGGTCAGGACTGCAAAACAGGTATGCGGTATTTACATGGTTAAATGCATTGGAAATTTGAATAAAGGAGTGATGTGTTTGTACGCAAAAGTATTAGGGGAAACCCCGGTGGGCCTGAACGGGGCCGGGGTCATTGTGGAGGTCGATCTGGAACGGGGGCTGCCGGGGTTTGAAATCGTGGGACTGCCGGACATGGCGATCCGGGAATCAAGGGAACGCGTCCGGACCGCGCTGAAGAATTCAGGCTTTCCCTTTCCGCAGAACCGGATTACGGTAAATCTGGCTCCGGCCAACTTACGCAAAGACGGAAGCGGGCTGGACCTGCCCATCGCCATCGGTATCCTGGTTTCTCTTGGAGTGCTGCCTCAGGCTAAAGTACAGAACAAAGTCTTTATCGGGGAACTTTCCCTTGAGGGAGTAATCAGAGAGGTTAGCGGCGTGCTGCCGATGGTTTTGGAAGCGCGGCGGCAGGGCATTCCGGAAGTTTATGTTCCCGTAGGCAATGGGGAAGAGGGCAGTCTGGTCGATTCCGTTTCCGTTTTTACGCCGCGGAGTTTAAAGGAACTGGTGGCACATCTGCTGAGAGCCTGCCTGGAACCCTTGCCCCACAAGGAACTGGAGCTGTTGGAGGCAGAGCAGGGCGAGACTGATTTTGCCGATGTGCATGGACAGAAGGTTGTGAAGCGGGCGTTGGAGATTGCGGCGGCCGGAGGGCATAATATCTTACTGGTTGGTTCTCCCGGCAGCGGCAAAACCATGCTGGCCCGCAGGCTGCCCACGATCCTGCCGCCCATGACGGAGGAAGAAGCGCTGGAGGTTACCAAAATCTACAGCATAGCGGGCCTGCTGAACAATAAAGCGCAGCTGATCAATCAGAGGCCCTTTCGCAGTCCCCATCACACGGTTACCTTAAGCGCCCTGATCGGCGGCGGGCTGGTTCCCGTACCGGGTGAGGTTACCCTGAGCCATAACGGCGTGCTGTTTCTGGATGAGTTCCCGGAATTTTCCCGGGCGGTGCTGGAGGTGCTGCGGCAGCCATTGGAGGATCACTTTGTGACCATTAACCGGATCCAGGGTTCGTATGTTTTCCCGGCTTCCTTTTTGCTGTGCTGTGCGGAAAATCCCTGTCCCTGCGGGTATTTGGGGGACGAAGTGAAGCAGTGTACCTGCCGTCCGGCAGACATTGAACGCTATCAGCGGAAGATATCCGGGCCGCTGTCGGACCGTATCGACCTGCAGGTGCATGTGCCCCGGGTGGAGTATAAGGATCTGCAGGCCCGGAAAGCAGAGGAAACTTCAGCCCAGATCCGCACCCGCGTCTGCGCGGCCCGCAATATCCAGCTGAAGCGGCTGAGAAGCCTGGGCGTGTACTGCAACGCCGCTATGAACCACCGGCAGGTGGAGCGTTTCTGCAAGCCGGATGCGGCAGGCAATGCGTTAATGGAAAATGCGTTTTGCAGGCTGGGGCTCAGCGCCCGCAGCTATGACCGCATTCTAAAAGTTGCGCGTACTATTGCGGATTTGGCAGGAAGTGACATCATTCTTCCGTCACATATTGCGGAAGCGATCCAGCTGCGGACACAGCAGAATCAGTAAAACTATAAAACAGGCAGGTGAATCAGATACTATGCAAGTACTGTATATTGCGGAAAAACCGGATATTGCCAATGCGATTGCCGACTATCTGTGGCCGGACGGAGACTACCGGAAGGCCACGGGTTTTTATCAGAAGGGAAGCGTGACGGTTTCCTGGGCGGTAGGGCATCTGCTGGAGCTGGCAACACCGGAGGTATATGATAAGCGGTTTGCGAAATGGACAAATTACCGGATCTTTCCAGCGGTCTGGCAGCACGAGGTGATCGCCCGTACCGCTACGCAGTTCAAGATCCTGAAAGGGCTGCTGAAAAATACGGACGTGGTTATCCATGCCGGCGACCCGGACCGGGAAGGACAGCTTTTAATTGAAGAGATACTGCATTACTGCAATTACAGGGGCAGCGTGCAGCGCCTGCTGATCAACGCCAAGGATGACGTGAGCATGCAGCGCGCGTTTGCTTCCGTTGAGGACAATGCAAACTATGAAAACCTGTACGCGGCGGGCTTGGCCCGGCAGCAGGCGGACTGGCTGGTGGGGATCAACCTGACCCGCTGTTATAGCGTTAATGCGGCTAAGTTTTCCCCCGGCGCAGTCTGGAATATCGGGCGCGTCAAAGTCCCGACCCTGGCGCTGGTGGTGAACCGGGAAAAGGAGATCCGTGATTTTAAAGTCCGCAAGTATTATGAGCTGAAAGCCTTCTTCACCAAAGACGGAACACAGTTTTCTGCCAACTGGCAGCCGGACGAGGAGAGGCTGGCGCAGACGGAAAAGGCGGCAGCGTGTGAGGACACTAACGGGCTGTGCAGCGTACCGCAACATGCCGGGAACAAGGTATCCGCAAGTCATGAAACCAGCCTGCTTTTCGACGAAGAGGGCAGGCTGTTACATAAAGATGTTGCGGAAGCGGTGCGGGACAAGGTTATACACGCCGACGGCATCGTTCAGAAGGTTACGCGCAAAAAGGGAACGGAAGCGCCGCCGCTGCCCTATTCGCTGGATACGCTGCAGGTGGAAGCCAATGCCCGTTTCGGCATTTCCCCGAAAGCAGCGCTGTCCACGGTGCAGTCGCTTTACGAAAAGAAGTATGTATCGTATCCGCGTTCTGACTGCAACTACATTCCCCGGGCGCAGCACAAGGACGCGCCCCGCATTCTGAAAAGACTGGCGGCGCGTGGGGTCCGCGGCGCGGAAGGAGCAGACACTGCCTTGTGGTCAAGGGCATGGAACGACAAAAAGGTCACAGCCCACCATGCCATCATTCCGACCGGCGAAATCCCGCAGCAGCTGAGCGCTGCGGAGGAAAAGATATACAATATGATCGCCGAACGTTATGTGATGCAGTTCTATCCGGCCTGTGAATTTGAAACGGTTACCTTTGAAATCATGCTGGCGGACGAGCTGTTCAGGGGCAGCGGCAGGCTGATTCTCAAACCGGGCTTCCGCGCCGTGTTCGGCGGAGCCGGTAAAAAGTCGGCGGGCAGCGACATGCAGGACAGCCTTGTGGAAGACGGCGGAACGGCAGATGATGCGGCCGGCGGCAGCCGGACTAAAAGCGGCCGCCTGAAGAAAACCCGCAGCGCTGCTGACGACGGTGAAGAGGAAAACCGCACGCTGCCTGATCTGGTTAAGGGCGAGAACCTGGGCGCTCCGGACAAGGTCGACCTACTGGAAAAAGAGACCAAACCGCCCAGGCGCTTTACCGAAGGCACGCTGCTGGCTGCCATGGCCAACATCTACCGTTTCATGGACCCGAAGAATCCCAACCGGGAAAAGCTGAAGGAAGTGAAAGGCATCGGCACGCCTGCCACGCGGGATACGATTATTTCCGAACTGCAGGGAATAAGGGGAAATAAAAAGACCCAGATGCCGTTCATGGAAAAAGTAAAAAAAGAGCTGGCGCCGACAGAGCTGGGCTTCCAGCTGATTGAAAACGTAGATATATCTCTGACGAAGCCGGATACTACGGCAGAAATGGAATTTGCCCTGGCGGAGATCGCCCAGGGAGAAGGATCGGTGGAACAGTTCACGCAGTCTGTGTACGATACCATCGACCGTAACATCGCCTATGCGCAGCAGCACCGTTTCCCCGGCTATACAGCGGAACCGTGCCCCCTTTGTCATACCGGACACCTGCTAAAGCATTTTTCCAGAAAGACAAAGAAAGCGTTTTTTGTCTGCGACAATAAGGACTGCGTGTCCCCGGTTACAGGCAAACCCGTTTACTACAATGTGGGGACGGACGGGCGGCCCATGATCCTGCTCCAGACAGAAGGGGAGGCAAAGGCATACACCTGTCCCGTTTGCGGCAAAGAAACGCTGAACCGCCACTATTCCCCCAAAACGAAACAGTATTTTTATGTCTGTGACGATAAAGAATGCGTGTCCCCTATAACGAAAAAAACCGTGTACTACACGGCGGACAAAACAGGCGGGCCCCTCATTGCCAGATGCCCCAAAGACCAGACGGTGCTGGAGAGAAAGAAAGGGCCCTACGGCTTCTTCTGGGCCTGTCCGGCCTGCAGGGCGACATATAAAGATAACAAAGGAAAGCCAAGAATATAGAAGGGAGCAGTAAACGCATAAACGCCGATGACTGACAGAATTCCGTCAGTCATCGGCGCTTTCGGTTTTACCTGTTCTCAATGCTTTTACGTTGCGAACCCTGCATACTGCGTCATATACAGGTCATAGTACTTCTGCTTGCGGGCCAGCAGCTCGTCGTGGCTGCCCTGTTCTACAATGCGGCCCTGGTCCAGCACTACGATCAGGTCGGCGTCGCGAATGGTGGACAGGCGGTGGGCGATGACAATGCTGGTGCGTCCTTTCATGACCTGCTGCATGGCGTCCTGTATTGCTTTTTCCGTACGCGTATCGACATTGGAAGTAGCTTCGTCCAGGATCAGGATACGGGGGTCTGCCACAAAAGCCCGGGCGATGGCTAACAGCTGGCGCTGGCCCTGGCTGATGTTTTCCCCGGCGCCGGTGAGCAGGGTGTCGTATCCCTGGGGTAACAGTTCGATCATATCACTGCAGCGGCTCATCTCCGCTGCTTTTTTAATTTCCGCTTCCGCAGCCCCTTCGTTGGCGTATTGCAGGTTGCGGCGGATGGTGTCGGAGAACAGCACGGTGTCCTGCAGCACGATGGCAACATGTTTGCGCAGGCTGTCCCGGGTGATTTCTTCCACGTTCTGGTCGTTGATCCAGATGGCGCCCTTATCGATGTCATAGTAACGCATCAGCAGATTGACTATGGTAGACTTGCCGCTGCCCGTGGAGCCTACCAGCGCCACCTTTTTGCCTGCGGGAATGGTCAGGTTGAAGTCCTTCAGCACCGGCTTGCCCTTCACGTAACCAAATTCCACGTCCTCAAAGCGGACGGAAACATGCTCCTGTTCTTCCCAGACCAGGCCGTACAAATCCTCGCTGGTTTCGTCCAGTACCTGGAAAACACGTTCCGCGCCGGCAATGGCCGACTGCAGCTGCCCGTAAATCTGGGCGATTTCGTTGATGGGGCGGCTGAACTGCTTGGCGTACACGATAAAGGCTGAGATGACGCCCACGGAAATCAGCCCGTGGATGGCGAAATAGCCGCCGAAGGCCGCGATGATTACGAACCCGATGTTGCCGATACAGTTCATGACCGGCCCCATGATACCGCTGCAGACTTCGGTGCGGATGCCCGCCTTCGTCAGCTTGTCGGAAACGTCGCAGAAGCGTTCCGTGGCCCGGTCCTGTTCATTGTAAGCCACGACAGTGCGGTAGCCGTTGACGATTTCCTCCACCGTTCCGTTCATGCTGCCCAGCAGGGTCTGCCGTTCTTTGGAATACTTGCGTACATAGTTGGAAAGCAGCCGCGTGACGATGACGGTCAGGAAGATCGTGCCGCAGCTGAGCAGCGCCAGCTGCCAGCAGAGCCAGAGCATAATGGCCGCGGTGCCGAGGATGGTCAGCACGCCGCTGAACAAGGACGGCAGCGCCTGGGAAACGGTAGTGGATATGTTTTCCACATCGTTGGTCATGCGGCTCATTACATCGCCGTGGGACTGGGTGTCCGTGTATTTGATGGGCAGGTCGATGACCTTGCCGAATAATTCTTCCCGGAATTGCTTAACGATACGTAAACTCAGTTTAGCGCTAAAGACGCCCTGGGCCAGGCGCATCAGGCTCACCAGCAAATAGGTGGCGAGCATAAAGGCGATTGTGGTCTTCAGGTCGCCGTCACGCTGGCCTGCGATGATATCCACAGCCCGGCTCTGGAGCATGGGCGCGTAAATGCCTGCCAGTGTGCCGCCCAGCACGGCGGCCAGCATGCCGAAGATCAGCTTCTTTTCTTTTATAAAATAGCGTCCGATGCGTTTCAGGGTCCAGGAAATATCCTTGGCATACTCTGTTTCCGCGAAGCGGTTGCCGCGGTTATGGCCCATAGGCAGGTTCTGGGCAGGCTGCTTCTTTGCTTCGTTACTCATTGGCTGTCACCGCCTCTCCCGTCGGCGCGATGTCGCCGATTTGCGACTGGTAAATATCCTGATAAATTTTGCAGGTGCGCAGCAGTTCTGTATGGGTTCCCTCTGCGGCGATGGAACCGTTTTCCAGAATGATGATACGGCTGGCCCGCCGCACGGAAGCGACCCGCTGGGCCACAATGATCTTTGTGCTGTCCGGGCTGGTTTTGGCAAGCTCGCTGTAAAAGTCCGCTTCTGTTTTCAGATCGAGGGCGCTGGTGGCATCGTCAAAAATCATGATTTCCGATTCCTTCAGCACGGTCCGGGCCAGGGCCACGCGCTGCTTCTGCCCGCCGGAGAGGCTCATGCCCCGTTCTGCCACAACGGTATCGTATCCCTGTTCCAGCGGCGTAATAAATTCGGCGGCCTGGGCGGTTGCCGCTGCCGTTTGGATCATGACATCAGAAGCGCTACGGTTGCCCCAGGCGATATTCTCTTTGATTGACGTACTGAACAGCTCGCTTTTCTGTAAAGCGATGGCTACCTTGTTCCGCAGGCTGCTGAGTTTATAGTTTCGCACATCTGCACCGTCGATCAGCACGCAGCCTTCGGTAACGTCATAAAAGCGCGGGATAAGGTTGACCAGCGTAGTCTTGCCGCTGCCGGTGGCGCCCATGACGGCGATGGTCTCGCCGGGGCTGACGGTCAGGTTGATATGCTCTAATACATTCTTGTCGCTGCCGGGGTAGGCGAAGGAAACGTTACGGAATTCAATTCGTCCTTTTGCAGGTTGAATGTCTGGCGTGTTGCATTTTTCTGTTTCTGATTCAATTTGAGCAAACGTATTGGCTGTGGCTTCGTCGTAGGCGCCGTCCTGAATCTGCGGTTCCAGATGCAAAACGGCGGCCAGGCGCTTCCAGGAGATGAAGCCCCGGGACATGTTCTGGAACAGCATCAGCAGCATCATGATGCCCATCAGCAGCTGGGTGGGGTAGGTGATGGCGGTCATAATGCTGCCGGGGGAGACCCGCCCGGCCAGGACGCTTTTTGCCCCAAACCAGAGGATGGCCGCAATGGTCAGGTTCAACAGCATGTTGACCACAGGGTTCATAAAGGCCAGGGTCAGCAGCACCTTCAGCTGGGTCTGGATCAGATCGTCGTTGGCCTTGCCGAAACGGAGCTTCTCATAGGTTTCCCGCACGCAGGCCTTGATGATGCGGATGGCGGAAATATCTTCCTGCAGAATATCGTTCACACCGTCCAGCTTTTCCTGCATAATGACAAAAAGAGGATTCACTTTGCGCAGGCAGAACGCCATAGTGCCGATGATGAAGGGCAGGGCGCACAGGACGATCAGGGAAAAATCGGGACTGAGGCGGAACATGAAATACATGCTGCCCAGGGTCATCAGCACCGTGCGCACCAGGCCCCGGACAATCTGGGAGACCAGGCGCTCCACCTGGGTCACGTCGTTGGTAATGCGGGTGATGAGGGAGCCGGTGCCGAAGCTGTCGATTTGGGGGAAGGAAAAGGTCATGATTTTGCGAAAAGTCTCCTTGCGCAGTTCATTTCCTATATTCTGGCTGGCCATATTGACAAATACGTTGCTCAGGGAACCGAAGCAGCAGCCGATCAGTACCATGCCGATCATCTGTGCCCCGACCTTCCAGATCAGTTCCAAATTGCCCATGCCGTTATTGTGCAGCCCTAAAACGCCGTCATCCACGATGCGGCTCATCAGTCCGGGCTGGATTAAATCCATCAGCACCTCGCCGCCCATGAACAGGGCGGCCAGTACTGCAAAGTGCGCGTATTGACGAATGTATTTCCACATAAGATTTTCCCTCGGAACAAAAA
>JAFTZZ010000116.1 GCA_017460905.1 Acidaminococcaceae bacterium
AACCTCCAAGCTGCAGTTTACCGCTACCGGCGATACCCTGAGCGACAAGAACAGTCCGGTACTGTTTGCGCCGATCGCCTTCCCGCTGCCGATGTACACCCGCGCTATTTTCGCCAAGAAAAAAGGCGAAGAAGACAAGATTTCCAATGCGTTGAGCCGTCTGATGGATGAAGATCCTACAATCATTGTAAGCCGTAACCCCGTAACTAAAGAAATGCTTGTCAGCGGCATGGGCGACCAGCACATCGAAATCATCATGGAACGCATGAAACGGAAATTCGGCGTGGAAGCAGACCTGCGCGCCCCGCTGGTAGAATACCGCGAGACGATCCGCGGCACCGCCCATGTGCAGGGCAAACATAAGAAACAGTCCGGCGGCCATGGCCAGTACGGCGACGTTGTCATTGACATGGAACCCTTACCGCCTGGAAGCGGCTTCGAATTTGTGGATAAGATCTTTGGCGGCGCGGTTCCCCGTCAGTATATTCCCGCCGTTGAAAAAGGCATGCAGGAATGCATGCAGCACGGCGTGCTGGCAGGCTATCCGGTAGTTGACGTCCGCATTACCCTGGTGGACGGTTCCTACCATCCGGTTGACTCTTCGGAAATGGCCTTCAAGACCGCATCCAGCATTGCCTTTAAGAAAGCGATGGAAGAAGCCAAACCGGTGCTGATGGAGCCGTACTATAATCTGTATGTTCTCTGCGCAGAGAGCATGATGGGCGATGTCATCGGCGACCTGAACTCGAAACGCGGCCGTATCCTCGGCATGCAGAGCGTGGAAGAAGGCGTCAGCCGGGTAGAAGCCCAGGTTCCGTATGCGGAAATTATGGAATACGCGGTTGACCTGCGCGCGCTGACCCAGGGCATGGGCACCTTCGAAATGAAGTTTGACCATTACGAAGATGTGCCGGCCAAGATGGCGGAGAAGATTATCGCGGATTCCAAAGTGGAAGAGTAATTGACGTTATCCGAAATTTCAAATGAATACCCCCTGTTGAATATGCTTTGACAAATTACCTGCCGTTTACTGCGGCAGGTAATTTTTTATGGCAATCTTGCGGAACAGATGATATAATAAATGCAGTTGGTAAATATATAATCAGCGTTTCCAAAGCAACAGCAAAAAATCCAAAACTTCAGGAGGCAGAAATGGGAACAATTCATGAAGCGTGTGTCCAGACGTTACGTTTTTTAGCAGCAGATGAAGTGGAAAAGGCAAAGTCCGGTCATCCGGGTTTTCCTTTGGGTACGGCGCCGCTGATCTATACATTCTGGGATAAGTTTATGCGGTACAATCCGGCGGATCCCAAGTGGTTTAACCGGGACCGGTTCGTCCTGTCTCCGGGGCACGGGTCCGCATTATTGTATGCGATGCTGCATTTGGCAGGCTATGACCTGTCCTTAGACGACCTGAAGGATTTCCGCCAGTGGGGCAGCCGGACGCCGGGCCATCCGGAATACGGCGTAACGCCGGGCGTAGATGTTTCCACCGGTCCGCTGGGGCACGGCTTTGCCATGGGCGTGGGCTTTGCTCTGGCAGAAACCATGCTGGCGGCAAAATACAATAAACCGGAATATAACGTAATTGACCATTATACCTACGGCATTGTTTCTGACGGGGACCTGATGGAAGGCGTAGCATCTGAAGCTGCTTCCCTGGCCGGAACCATGGGGCTGGGTAAACTGATCTACATGTATGATGACAATAAAATCACCATCGAAGGCGAAACCACCATTGCGTTCACCGAAGATGTGGAAACGCGCTTCAAAGCCTACGGCTGGCAGGTGCTGCGCGTAGACAGCTCCGAAAACCTGGACGGGCTGGAAGCAGCGGTGAAAGAAGCGCAGGCGGATACGGATCATCCCAGCCTGATCATCGTGCGTACCCATATCGGCTTCGGCAGTCCGAAGCAGGACAGCCCTTCCGCCCATGGCGAACCGCTGGGTACAGATGCCCTGAAAGCGACGAAAGAAAAAGCCGGCTGGGATCCGGAGGCCAGCTTTGTGGTGCCGGAAGAAGTGAAAGAGCATTTTGCCGCCAAGCTGCCGGATTGCGCAAAAGCAGAGGCGGACTGGAACGAATTGCTGAAAGAATATGGCAAGGCGTATCCGGAGCTGGTGACCGAACTGCTGGCGGCGCTTTCCGGAAACCGCACAATCGATCTGGCAGTGTTGGAAGCGTTGTTTGAAGGAAAGACCTCTGTGGCAACCCGCGCCGCTTCGGGCGACGTTATGCAGAAATTAGCGGAGCTGGCGCCGGAACTGGCCGGCGGCAGCGCGGATCTGGGCCCGTCCAATAAGACGGTGCTGAAAGCCTGCGGGTATTACAGCAGGGAAGACCGCAGCGTCCGGAATATTCATTTTGGCGTCAGGGAGCATGCCATGGGCTGCGTGCTGAACGGTATGTCCCTGCATGGCGGCATCATTCCTTACGGCGCGACCTTCCTGGTATTTTCTGATTTCCTGCGGCCTTCCGTCCGTATGGCGGCCCTGATGGAAATCCAGTCCGTTTTCGTGCTGACCCATGACAGCATTGCGGTTGGGGAAGACGGCCCGACCCATCAGCCCATTGAACAGGTGACAAGCCTGCGCATGATTCCGAACACAACGGTGTTCCGTCCGGCGGATGCGCTGGAAACCGCAGCGGCATGGAAATTTGCCGTGGAACACAAAAACGGTCCTACGGCGCTGTGCCTGAGCCGCCAGAATCTTCCGGTCCTGCATGAATATGCGGAAGCCGTCCATGAAGGCGCGCTGAAGGGCGGATATGTCCTGAGTCCGGCAAAGGATATGGCGAAGGCCGTCGTTATCGCAACCGGTTCTGAAGTTGCGGTTGCGCTGGAAGCGCAGAAGCTGCTGGCAGAAGAGGGGATCGACATTGCGGTTGTATCCATGCCTTCCGTGGAAGTATTTGAACAGCAGAGCGATGCCTATAAGGAAAGCGTATTGCCGAAATACGTTCCTACCTTTGCCGTGGAAGCCGGTGTAACGCTGGGCTGGACGAAATATACGGGACGGGAAGACAGGATCCTGGGCATTAACCGGTTTGGCGCGTCCGCGCCCGGCGGGGTGGTCATGGAGCATTACGGCCTGACCGGAAAGAATGTTGCGTCCATGGTCAAAGCCGCATTCTGATGCAGCGGATCAATATAATAGCAGTATTTAAAGTGTTTAATATGTAGCATTTGTTTATGCTTAACAGGTGTTCTTAAAACATCAGCAGTATCATGTGTACGATTAAGAGGGATTGCAACATAATAATGCCGCGGTCCCTCTTGCTTATTTTCAGAAGTTGTCTGAAAGGAAAAACAATGAAGCATTTACTTACGATCGCCGGCAGTGACAGCAGCGGCGGCGCCGGCATCCAGGCGGACCTGAAAACCTTTGCGGCGCACGGCGTTTTCGGCATGAGCGTCATTACGGCAGTTACGGCGCAGAATACCTGCGGCGTGACGCTGGTGCAGGATATGACTCCGGAGATGATTACCGCGCAGATCGATGCGGTGTTCAGCGATATCCGGGTGGACGGCGTCAAGATAGGCATGGTGTCCCGCAGCGAAAGTATCCACGCTATTGCAGAAGGCCTGAAAAAATGGCAGCCGCCGGTCGTCGTGCTGGACCCGGTGATGATTTCCAAAAGCGGGTATCCGCTGCTGCAGCCGGAGGCCTGCGCGGCCCTGATCCGTGAACTGCTGCCGCTGGCTACGCTGCTGACACCGAATCTTCCGGAGGCGGAGGCGATCTGCGGGTTTTCCATTAAAACCGAAAACAAGATGGAAAAGGCTGCGGCAAACATAATCGCCTTAGGCGCAAAGGCTGTTCTGGTAAAAGGCGGGCATCTGGAAGGAAGCAGCGCCGATGATTTCCTGTTTGACGGGACGCAGGGATTGTGGCTGCCGGGCATTCGGATTCAGACCGGACACACCCACGGTACGGGCTGTACCCTGTCCAGCGCGCTGGCTGCCAACCTGGCGAAAGGCCTGTCTCTGGAGGAAGCCGTCCGGGCCGGCAAGCGGTATGTGACAACGGCCATAGAGCATGGCATTGCACTGGGCAAAGGACACGGGCCGACTCATCATTTTGTAGATTTGTATAAGAAAGCAGGTATGTTTGAATCATGAATATGAAAGGCGATTTTAAGCAGATTATTGAAGATTTGCAGAGCGTAAAACCGGTGCTGCATCATATCACCAACTATGTGACGGCCGGGGACTGCGCCGGAGCGGCGCTGGCTGCCGGGGCATCGCCTGTGATGGCTGATGCGGCAGAAGAGGCTGCAGAAATTACGGCAGGCAGCGATGCGCTGGTACTGAACCTGGGAACGCTGAGCGAAGAACACATGGAGGCCATGGAGCTGGCGGCAGAAACCGCCAAAGAGGCAGGCATTCCGGTCATTCTGGATCCGGTGGGGGTGATGAGCAGCAGTATGCGTCTGGAGTTTGCCGTAAAACTGCTGCAGTCCGGCTGTATTACCGTTGTGCGCGGCAATTACAGCGAGTGCCGGGCGCTGCTGGAGCAGGAAAGCGACGGGCGGGGCGTGGATTCACTGCAGGTCCCGGATCAGGGGACGGCGCTGAAAACGGTAAAGGATGCAGCGCAGCAATACAAATGCATCTTTGCCATGACCGGCGCGGTGGATTATATCAGTGACGGCAAACGGGCGCTGCTGATCAACGGCGGCAATCCGCTGATGGAACGTATCACCTGCGCCGGCTGCATGACCACAACGCTGGTGGCTGCCTGCGTGGCTGTGGCAGACGATGCCATGACCGGCGCCATGCTGGGACTGATCATCATGGGGCAGGCGGCGGAACTGGCTGCGGGCCTGCTGGAAAAGAAGGACGGGCCGGGCATGTTCAAGGTTCGCCTGCTGGACGGAATCTATCACGTGGTGACTAAATGGAACCTGATCGCGGATAACCTGAATCCGGAAAAAGCAAATTAAAACATGAGCGGATAAACAAAAGTCAGCCCTTTATTATTACCATTAACAGACTAACATGAATCAACCCGACGACGGTATGACATCATACATCGCACCGCAGTTTTTCGGAGCATATAAAAATATGAAAGCCATTTATTTACAACTTTATCTGGGTACCGATGAAGCCTGCCTGAAGCATCAGAATTTATTTGAAGCAGTGGTGGAAGCATTACG
>JAFTZZ010000117.1 GCA_017460905.1 Acidaminococcaceae bacterium
AGCATTTTTATTAAATTTATTTCCCTATTGTGTTACGGTTGTCACAATCGTAAGGCCAACTGCTTTTAGCAGTCTCTTAAATCTGCCCGATCGCTTTCAGGATAACCTGCGCAATGATGGCGGAACCGATATAGGTACCGACAAATACTACGCAGCTTACCACGACGATACGCCAGCTGCTTTCCGCGAAGACATCCAGGTCTTTGCAGATGGCAACACCGGCATAAGCCAGGATCGGGGTACACAGCTGCAGGAAACCGACCTTGGAAACCGCTGCTGCAATAGGAGCTGCGGTCGGCAGTCCCGGGTAGGTCAGGATGCAGCCGATGGTTACTACGTAAGCAACGCCGGGGATACCGCCGGGCATCACCTTGCCCAGCCAGATGCCGACAAAGGCCAGGGCGATCAGGAACAGCATGCCGGGAATCGCTTCGAAGAAGCCGAATTTCGTGCCAACTACGTTTGCCACCAAAGAGAGCAGGCCGCAAATCAGTAATACGCCTAAGGTTTCGCTTAATTTCATTCTGCGTCACTCTCCTTTCCTTCACCTGCGTTCAGCATCACAGGCGGTTCCGGGTCTACGCCGTATTTCATACGGTAGCATTTTTTGTACAGCCATTCTGCAAAGGGCAGCGCCATCCAGATACTCATGTACAGACCGTCCAGACCGGACAGCATGTTGGAGGCTGCGCCGAAGGCTGCCAGCTGGTCGGCCATCTGAGGATACATGGCGGACAGGGAGCCGATGGCGGCGGTCATCATACTGGCGGAACCGACGCCGGCTGCCATTGCCAGCGCAAAGGGATGGAAAGGCAGGTACGCCGCAGCCAGGCTGGCCATCAGACCGAAGAAGATGGTACCGATAACGGTACCGCAGATGTAAACGCCCATAACGCCGCGGCCTTCCGCGCCGTCCAGGCCGAACCGTTCGCCGATTAGGGCTACGTTCGGTTCGCGGGCTACAGAGTGGGCTGCGCCGATGGCTTCACGCTTTAAGCCTACGAATACAGCCAGGGGAACACCGATGCAGATGGTTCCCAGGTTGCCGAATTCCTGCAGGATCAGCGCAGGAGACGCGGCTAAAATTTTCGGCAGGCTGGGGCCTACCAGTGTTCCGTATTTGGCCATCAGCAGCATCAGGGTAACGCCTAATAAGGAGCTGGCCGTTTTGATCTGTTTGTCACCGGAAATCTTGGTGAACCGGGGCGCCGTCAGCACGCCCATCAGCAACGCGTACATCATGGGCAGCAGCACGATGGTGCCGACGCCGACCTTGATGGAAATGTTGCCGATTTTTTCCGCCACAACGATCAATACGAGAACGATGAGATGGAGACGGAAATCTTTCATTTTTTCACTTCCCTAAAAATATTTTTATAATTCAAAGAAACAGAGCCCTGCTTCTTTGGAATTATTGAGCGTATGGCGCTTCGCGCCTGCAGATCTGCTTCCCGTACTAGCAGGTAAAATACGAATCGCACTTGGCAATGTACTCTTCCTTGGTGAGCAGCGGTTTGTTCTCTGCCAGAATTTTCTTCGCGCAGCCTGCGTCATCGTACAGCAGGTCGATAATCATGCGGGCAAAGGCCTTGGCCGGTGTGATGACCGCCGCAGAAAAATCGGTAACCGTAAAATCCTTCGTGTGCAGCGCGCCGTCCGTGCCGCCGATGAACGGATGGATGGCAGGCATCAGGTGGGACACGTCGCCCATGTCTGTGGAAGCGCTGAAATGGCCGGAGTCAAGGATTTCCGTTTCCGGAGAGAACTGCTTCACGTTCTCCACGAACAGCTCATTTAATTCCTTGCAACAGTGCAGCGGCAGCATGCCGGGCAGTGTTTCCACGATGGTGGTTGCGCCCACCGCATCGCCGCCGGCTTTCAGCGCCGCGTCGACACGCTTATGGGTGTTGTCGATGGCTTCCATGGTAGCCGCCCGCACATACAGTTCCATGCGCACGTCCGCAGGCACATTGTTGACCAGGTCGCCGCCCTTGGTAATGATGGGATGCACCCGGACGATATCCTTTTCCTGGAATGTTTCCCGCAGGGCGTTGATACCCATCAGTCCCAGGCAGGCCGCGTTCAGGGCATTGATGCCTTCGTGGGGCGCGTTGGCCGCATGGGCGGACTTGCCGATATACTGCACCGTCTTGCCCACAAAGCCGTTGCTGGAACTGCCGATGGCTACAGCCTTCTGGGGCATGTTGGCCTGGGAGTGCATCATCATGGACATGTCGATATCGTCAAAATGGCCTTCGTAGATCAGCTGGCCCTTGCCGCAGATATAATGCAGCTTGCCCTCGTCCCGCAGGCTCTTACGGTAGGTGATCTCCACATACTCTTCCGCCGGGACGGAGAAGAACACCGCATCTCCTGCCAGTTCTTTCATAACGCCGGATTTCAGGATGCCGGTGCAGGCCGCCAGCATGACAGAGGTCTGCAGGAAATGGCCGCAGGTATGGGCTGCGCCCGTCAGGGGGTCTGCCTTGGGGCTGTCCGGTGTGCCGATGGCATCCAGTTCCGCCAGCACCGCAACCGTCGGGCCGGGCTTGCCGCCCTTTACCCGGGCCTTGACGCCGGTAAGGGCCAGCCCGGTCTGGGGATCCAGGCCCAGGGAGCGCATATAGTCTTCTACCTTCTTCGCCGTTTTGGTTTCTTTAAAACCAAGCTCCGGCTCGCTTTCAATGCACAGCGCCAGCTTTTCGATATCTGCCGCCGCTTCATCAATGGCCGCGCAGACCGCGGCTTTCAGTTCTTCTTTATGCAATGGAATCATCTCCTCTACTTAAAACAGTGCCGGATTCCATGCCGGCACTGCCTGTAACATCATTGGCAAAACAGCATTACAATTTGATCAAATCCGCAAAATCATTCAGTGAAATATCGTATGTCTCAAGCTTTACCGGTCCCTCTTCCGCATTCCCGGAACGGATGATGACACCA
>JAFTZZ010000009.1 GCA_017460905.1 Acidaminococcaceae bacterium
CCACAATACGGCTGTCGGCCTCAGCTCCGTAGACCTTCGCCGTATTCACAATCATATCGCTGATCTTCTGCCGCAGCTTCAGCATTTCCCCGTTAGATGTGCTGCGCAGGTCAAATCCCAGGCTGACTTTGTCACAAATCGCATTTAACGATCCGCCACCACCCTGAAAGCGCGTCGTTTTAACATTGCCGCCCAGCAGCGGATCGGCATGCAACGCATTCACCGCATTGACGATAGCCGCTCCCGCATCAATGGCATTTACCCCCAGATGGGGCTGGGAACCGTGAGCCGCTTTCCCCCGGACTTCTGCTTCCATCAGGGTGCAGGCAGTCCAGCTGATCTGGGGAATAATCTCCCCTGCCCGGGCCATGTCATTAGGCATCACATGCAGGCCGAACAGGTAATCCACATCGTCGGCGGCCCCGGCTTCTATCATGGCCAGAGCGCCTTTTCCGATTTCTTCAGCAGGCTGGAACAGGATCTTAACCTTTCCGCAGGGAATGCCCTCTTCCGCCAGCCATTCCGCCACCGTAAGCACAGTGGTCATATGGCCGTCGTGGCCGCAGGCATGGATTGCCTTTTCCGTTCCGTCTTCCTGTAGGAAGAGCAGGCAGTCCATATCGCTACGCACCGCCGCCACAGGCCCCGGCCTGCCGCTGTCCAGTACGCCCACAACCCCGGTAGTTCCTCCCACCTTTTCCTGCACTTTATACCCTGCCTTACGCAAAACCTCCGCAACAAAGGCGGAGGTTTTCCTTTCGCAGAATGCAGGTTCCGGAATTGCGTGCAGGTACGGCCACAACACATCAATTCGTTTCCTGATATCCATTGTATTCGTTTATCCTTTCAAAACAGCACGCTTTACCGCCCATTCCGTTGTCATGCAAGCAACGCCGATCGTGTTTTATTCCTTCCATCCCAGATATACGGAACCCGGGAATTTTGTTTTAATGAAATCGCCGTTTTCCTTAGACTGGTACGCTTCCTGGAACACCTTCAGCCGCGGGTCCTTCAGGTTTTTTTCCTGCACGGCCACAATATTTACATAAAGGGAATCCGCCGTTTCTTTCACGATGGGATCCTTGGCCGGATTCAGGCCTGCGTTCAGGGCATAGGTCGTGTTAATGGCCGCACAGGTCAGATCATCCAGGCTGCGGGGAATAGCCGCCGCTTCCAACTCCACGATTTCAAACTTGTGAGGGTTCTCGGTAATATCCTGCACCGTAGTCGTAATATCCTTCGGGTCCTTAACCTTGATCAGGTTATTGGCTGCCAGCAGCAGCAGGCTGCGGCCCCCGTTGGTCGGATCGTTCGGGATGCCGATCCTGGCGCCGTCGGGAATTTTGTCCCCGGGTTTCAGTTTTTTAGAATAAATATTGATGGGGAACAGCGCCGTATTGAACGCCTTTGCCAGCTTGAAAGTCGGTTCTTTCTTCATGGTGGCCTTCAGGAACGGTTCATGCTGATAACTGTTGGCCCAGATTTCCCCGGCTGCCAGTGCCGCATTGGGGGTTACGAAATCGCTGAACTCTTTGATCTCAATTTTCAGGCCTTTCTTTTCCGCAATCTTCTTTACGTTTTCCATGATGACTGCATGGGGTCCCGGGTTTACGCCCACAATCACCGGTTTTGCGGTGTCCGGTTTCGCATTTTCCGCCTTTTTATCACCGCCGCCGCAGCCGGCCAGGGCCAGCGTCAGCACACCCAGGGCGCCGGTCAGCAGGATTTTATTGATACGTTTCATTTGTTTTCCTCTCTTTCTCTAATTTGATTATATGATAGCTAATTATATAATAAGCAATGATATATAGCAAGATTCATAACAAAAGCTTATAATTACTGTTTTTTACTTTATAACAACACTTCATACCGTATTATGCAGTCATCCCTTTTGTTTGCAACGTTTTATTTTACCGGCTCTGCCGGAAGAGCCACTCCATCGCCGGCAGCATATCATAGGCGTGCTGCCAGGTGTAGCGGTGGCTGCCGCCGGTGTAGAGCGTGTAATAAATGTGGCAGTCAGGACGGATCAGTCCAGCCGCCTTTTCATTCACCTTCTCCTGACTATCATTGGCATCCACAGTCTGCCGCTCCACTCTGGCCCCGTCCTTTTCCAGATTTCCCAAAATTTCCGCCATGCTGGGCGCCGCACCGGGATCTCCCTCTGCCGCAACCGCCCATATATTCTGCTGTCCCAGCGGCGCAGTTACCGCGGCATTCCATTTGCAGGCCACAAGGTACGACGCCGCAAAAAAGTCCGGATACTTCACGTCCATAGCAATGGACGTCATGCCGCCCATGGACTGCCCTGTGTTATAAATACGCTTCGGGTCAATAGAGTATTTTTCTTTCAGGTTTTCAATCAGGTGGATGGTGCGATCCAGTTCCGGCCCGTACTGATAGTTGTCGTCCACGATTACCGTATCATACTGCGGCGCCAGCACAAAGCAGGGGTGTTCCGCCTGCCACGCTGCCGTCGTCCAGGCAACGGCGCCGCGGCCCTGACAGAGCGTCGCTTTCACCTCCGGCGATACCACGCCGGCATCGTGCATAAACAGCACCAGAGGATACGATTGCTGCGGATCATAGTTTGCCGGCACGTATAAATTGTATTGCAACTTTGCATCGTTCTGCTGCGAATCCGTATAGTTCCCCTGTATGAAATTTTCTATTAAAAGCTGCCGTGTGCGGGAAGAAACAAGTGTTCCCGTCGGTCCGAACACCGTTCCGTCAACCGCTTTGACTATGCCCGTCTGGGCAACCTCTGCCGCAAATGTCTTCAAAGGCTGCGGATTACCGCTGCTGCCCAGCACCGGGCCATGAAAGCCCTTGGCTTCCCGCTCCTTGCGGTCTTCGGCGGAATGAGCCTCCATCCCCTGCTCTGCCAAAGGCAGCGGAGCCAGCTCCAGTACAACATAGGAACCGGTTTTCTCGGCCTTGCCGCCTTTTTCCGGCAAGGCGCTGACATAAGCGCGCTGTACGGTGCGTTCCGGCACCGCAAAATCTTTTACCGATACGGACGTCGCCTTAACCGGTTTTTCATAAGACAAAATGATTGCCGACAGGTTCTCCCCGTCGCCAAACACTTCCGTCACCGCCTCCACATCCCGGATACCGGGAACCGGAGCCGCTTCCGCACGGCAGTTTAGGCCTCCGCAGGCGATAGCAAGCGAAACCAGAACCATCGCAAGATTTCGGACAGTGTTTCTTTTAAACATAGGGGTAACCCTCCCTTCTATCTGTTTACAGTTTCTGTTTCAGCAGATAACATTATTACTTCACACCGATTTTTCTTCAGAGCTAACATATCTCCACTATTATTTTAACATGAAAACCGTTACAAAAGCGTTACAAAAATGTCAGCCAATCAGATTTCTTTGTAAATTTACTGAATTTGTGTTACCATTTAAAAAATCAATTTACTGTTTTACATCCTGTTTTGGCATGAGCAAAATCTGGCCTGCCGTATCGTATCGTCTGAGGTAAATTCCATGACTGACATCGCTTTATTCCATATCGCTTTTGAGCTCTGGGGCTGTCTGTTCTGCCTCCTTGCCGCCCTGTTCCTGTATCCCATACGCAAGCTGCACCCCCGTACCAACACGCTGATTGCCCTAGAACTGTGCAATGCCGTCATGGTGCTCAGCGACGCCTTTGCCTGGGGTTATCGCGGCACGCTGACGGCCAGCGGGTATTATATCGTCCGCATCAGCAACACCCTCGTCTTTTTATCCAGCTATCTTCTTTATTACCTGTTTGCCCGCTATGTCGATTATCTGGCCTTCCGGAACGATCCTCACCCTTCCACCTTCTGGTCCCGGGGCGTCACTTTTTTTACCGCCGTCGGCTTTCTGCTGATCCTCAGCGCC
>JAFTZZ010000118.1 GCA_017460905.1 Acidaminococcaceae bacterium
TCCTGCGGTGCTGATCCCCCGGCCGGAAACAGAATTGGTAGTGGAAAAATTAGTGCACTGCTGTACGGGAAAATCCCTGACGCAGCTGGAAAAGGAAGCCTTCTGGCGGAAAAAGGCGGCAGAGGCGAAGGCCGCGGCTGCCAAAGTGAAGGAGGTTTCTGCGGAACGGCTGCAGCAGGAAACGGACCCGGAAAAGGCCGCGGCCTGGCAGCAGGAGGTTGCGGACCGGGAGGCGCTGGCGGCCGAGACGGCGGAGCGGGCTGGCCTGGCTTTCGGGGCGCCCTTGGGCGAACCGGAGTCAGACGCTGAAGGGAGCCTGGCAGACAATCATAATCAGATGTCTTCTGCGGAAGGCGTACGCACGGACGGGAAACAAACCGTCGATATACTGGATATCGGTACCGGCAGCGGCGCGATCCTGCTTTCGCTGCTGAAGCTGATTCCCGGGAGCCGGGGGCTGGCGGTGGATATTTCCCCGGAAGCGCTGGCGGTGGCCAGAGAAAATGCCGGGCTGCTGGAGGTAGCGGAACGCGCCTGGTTCCTGCAGTCGGATATCTGGTCCCGGATGCCTGCCAAAGCGCAGTTTGACATCGTCGTATCCAATCCGCCCTATATTCCGGCGCAGGTCATCGGGACGCTGGCCCGGGATGTACAGAAGGAACCCCGGCTGGCACTGGACGGCGGCGCCGATGGGCTGGATGCCTATCGCAAAATTGCGGCAGGCATGGCACAGCACATCAAATCGGACGGCCTGGTTGCCTTTGAAGTGGGCATCGGGCAGGGCGAAGCGGTGGCGGCGCTGTGCCGGGAACAGGGCTTTACTGTAACGGCGGTGGTCAATGATTATGCCGGTATCGACCGGATGGTCTTTGCTGCAAGGCAGAACAGTGTCAGGGCCGGATGGGTGAAACAGCTGTAAAAGAACAGTTAAACCGTAAATGGAAAAGTGTGACGCGGCAAGCTTTATTCAGGCTAATTGTTATTAATCTGATAAATTGTATTGCGTAGGGGATAGTTATTAATGGAAACAAAATTCTGGGAACTGAAAAAAAATCCGGAGGCAGCGATTGATGAAGCTGCCGGTCTGATAAGGGCGGGGGAAATCGTTGCCTTTCCCACGGAAACGGTATACGGATTAGGCGCAGACGGACTGAACGGGACGGCAGTAACGAAGATTTTTGCCGCCAAAGGACGTCCGGCGGATAACCCGCTGATTTTACATATTGCGGATACGGAACAGATACTGCCCCTGACCACCGGCCTGAACGCCAACGCCAGGGCGCTGATGGAAACCTTCTGGCCGGGACCCCTGACAATCGTGGTCCCCCGGTCGGAAATCGTGCCGGATGCAGTGTCGGCCGGGCTGGATACGGTAGCGGTCCGCATGCCGTCCCATCCTGTGGCGGCAGCCCTGATCCGGGCGGCGGGCTGCCCTATCGCGGCTCCCAGTGCCAACGTGTCCGGCAAGCCCAGTCCTACCAATGCGCAGGATGTGGCCGAAGACATGACCGGAAAAATCGCCGGGATACTGGACGGCGGCAGCTGCGGCATCGGTGTGGAATCCACGGTAGTGGATACTACGTCCCCTGTGCCTACGATCCTGCGGCCTGGCGGCATTACCCGGGAAATGCTGGAAGAACGGCTGGGCGCCGTGGAGATCGATCCGGCCCTGAACGGCAATCCGGCGCTGCGGCCTAAGGCGCCGGGCATGAAGTACCGCCATTATGCGCCCCAGGCCCCTATGTACCTGTATGAAGGCCCACAGGCGGGACAGCGCCTGCTGGAAGCGGCAATCCGGGGACAGAAGCAGGGGCTGTGCATCGGCGTGCTGTGCGACGATGCTGTTAAAAAACGACTGGAAGAAAGCCTGTGGCGCGGGCATACGCTGGAAATTCTGTCCTGGGGCAGCGGCAAGCCGGACTTGGCAGAGCATCTCTTTGAGCTGCTCCGCAGTTTTGACAGGGTATCCCCGCAGCTGATCATCGGCATGGGCGTAGATGAAAAAGGGCTGGGCCTGGCGGTGATGAACCGGCTGCGGAAAGCGGCGGGGTATCAGATCCTGCTGGCGGAGGAAGACCGTATTACGGTACGCAGCGGCAGCGGCTTTCCCGAATTTCTGCTGACCGCGGATCGCTGATTAAGGGAAGCCGTTTGCTTTCTGTTCCTGCTTAAGACTGGGGAATGAAATAGTGCGCAGCGTTTTTGCAGCGCAGTCAGCGGAATATTTTTGAAGCAAGGAATCACAGGGCGTCTGGCCTGACCAAAACTGTATATGGCAGGCTTGGCCGTTTTATGATACAATATATTGAATAGGCAGAAACAGCCTATAAAAGTAATCCATTAAGTAATCCATTGGGAGGCGCGATATGAAACTTGCAATCGGCAGCGATCACGGCGGCATCCATCTGAAAGAAGCGCTGAAACAGCATCTGGCGGAGCGGGGAATCGAAGTGAATGATGTGGGAACCTATACGGAAGAATCCTGTGATTATCCGGATATCGCCCTGAAGGTATGCCGGGAGATCACGGCAGGCAATGTGGAACGTGGAGTTTTGGTCTGCGGCACCGGTATCGGCATGTCCATTGTGGCGAATAAGGTGGACGGCATCCGCGCTGCCCTGTGCGGCGATGTGTTTTCTGCCACCATGAGCCGGGAACATAATAACGCCAACGTGATCTGCCTGGGCGAACGTGTGCTGGGACAGGGGCTGGCAACCTGCATCCTGGATGCCTGGCTGGACACGGCCTTTGCCGGCGGCCGGCATGCGCGCCGTGTGGATAAGATTATGGCCATTGAGAAATAA
>JAFTZZ010000119.1 GCA_017460905.1 Acidaminococcaceae bacterium
AGTCCGTGCAGTTCTTGTAACGGGCAAAGGCCTGCTCCGCCTTTTCCTGATTGCCGTATACCTTCCAGCAGCCGGTACACTTGCTGCCCAGCGCGTGATGGTCGATGAAGCCCTGCACGTCTTCCGGGGGATAGCCTAAAAACAACCCGATTTCGTGAGGGAACTCCGGCGCATTCTGCAGCTGTTCCATGAGCCGGATGAGGCAGCGGCCCGGATTATCATGGGGATAGCCCCGCTGTGCCAGCAACTGGCAGGCCAGCGCGTCGCTCAGGCTCTGCCTTAACAGCTCCGGCCGGAAGAAATACAGCAGCGCCCGGTTGTTCTTAAAGCTGAGGGGCAGGATGCGAAGCCCTTTGGACGACAGCCGCCGGTTCAGCTTCCGCACTTCATTATGCAATTCGGCTTTGCCGGGGAACATACAGGCAAAGAGACTGCCGGTCTTCAACCCGGCAAGGGTAGGCGCGCAAAAGCGGATGATATCTTCTTCTGACATGGTTGAAGTCCTTGGTTAGCTTAAGCTAACGAATTCGCCTTAAAAATGGTTAGCCAACGCTAACCAAAACTATTGTAACAGACCGTTCTGAAATTGTCAACAGACTATGATATAATAAATGCAATAATAAATCGTGCAGAAAGGCGGTAATATATTATGCGTTATTATACAATTTTATTGAACGGTGAAGAAAAAGCAGCTGCCAGTCGGGATGGGAAAGACTTGTTTGTTTTGGATGCGTTTGCCGATATGAATGCGCTGATTGCTTCCGGCGGGATCCGGGAGATTCCGAAAGATGCGCAAAAAGTGTCTGTTTCCGATGCGCAGCTTCTTTCTCCCATTCCGCGCCCGTTGCAGGATGTGCTCTGCCTGGGCATCAACTACACGGCCCATGCGGAAGAGGCAGAGCGGTTTTCCCGGGAAAGCTTTGGCGGGGAGCGCCCGTATCCTATTTTCTTTGCCAAACGGGTCTGCTATTCCCAGGGAAATAACGCGCCGATTCCCGCTTACACCGGGCTGGTGGATTCGCTGGACTATGAGTGTGAGCTTGGGGTCATTATCGGCAAGGATGCCAAGAATGTAAAACGGGAGAACGTGACGGACTATATTTTCGGGTACACCATCGTCAACGATGTCAGCGCCCGCAACCTGCAGACGCGGCATAAGCAGTGGTATTTCGGCAAGAGCCTGGACGGGTTTACGCCGATGGGTCCCTGCATTGTATCGGCAGACGAATTCGCTTTCCCGCCTAAACAGAAGATCCGCTGCCGCATAAACGGCGAAGTGCGGCAGAATTCCAGTACGGGGAACCTGATTACCGGCATTGCGGATATTATCACCATGCTGAGCGAGGGCATGATGCTGAAAGCGGGGACGGTCATTGCTACGGGGACGCCTGCAGGCGTCGGCATGGGCATGACGCCGCCCACCTTTTTAAAGCCCGGCGATGTGGTGGAATGCGAGATTGAAGGCATCGGTACGCTGCGGAATTATGTAGAGTAATTATGAAAGAAATCGTTCATCAGCGCTGGATCATGCATGTGGATATGGACGCATTTTACGCTTCCGTGGAAATTCTGGACAATCCGGAATTAAAGGGAAAGCCTGTCATCGTGGGCGGGCGTTCCGCCCGGGGCGTAGTTTCCACCTGCTCGTATGAAGCGCGTAAATTCGGCGTACACTCTGCCATGCCGCTGTTCGAAGCCCGGCGGCTGTGTCCCCATGCGGTGTACCTGCCGGTCCGCATGCACCGGTATGCGGAAATGTCGGAAAAGATCATGACGATCTTCCGGGAGACTTCGCCGCTGGTGGAGCAGCTTTCCATTGACGAAGCGTTTCTGGACCTAACGGGCATGGAACGCCTGGGCGGGGCGGAAGCCATTGCCCACAAGGTACAGGAGCGGATCCAGGCGGAGCTGAATCTCAGTGCCTCGGTAGGGCTGGCGCCTAACAAATTCCTGGCCAAGCTGGCTTCGGATTTGCGCAAGCCCCATGGGTTTGTGAAGATTACCCCGGAGGAAGCGGCGGCTCTTCTGGCGCCTATGCCTGTGGCGAAAATCTTCGGCATCGGGCGCAGCGCGGAGGAAAAGCTGAAACAGTTCGGTATTGAGCGGATCGGGCAGCTGGCTGCGGCGGAGCCTGAAATCCTGCGGAAGGTCTTCGGCATCAATGCGGGACAGGTGAAGCTGCTGGCGCAGGGACTGGATGACCGTCCTGTTGTCAGTGAAGAAGAGGCGAAGTCGGTCGGCAAGGAAAATACCTTTGATTTTGATCTGACGGATTTTGCGTCCTGCCGGGACGAGGTGCTGGACCTGAGCGGGCAGGTGGGCTGGCGTCTGCGCCGGAACCATCTGGCCGGACATACGGTTACGCTGAAGGTAAAGTTTGCGGATTTTCATACGATTACCCGCAGCACCACCAGTGACCGCCTCATTGCCTGGGACGAGGAAATCTTCGCGCTGGCGGAGCAGATGCTGCGCAAGATCAATGTGAAGCCGGGCGTGCGCCTGCTGGGTGTGTCGGTGAGCGGCCTGTTCCGTCCGGAGGACGAACCGGTGCTGGGATTCGAAGATAATGAACGGATGCAGAAGCGTAATCAGGCGATTGACGCGTTGAAAAGCCGCTTCGGGGAGAACATTATCAAACGAGGCATTGTAGAGCAGGGGAAAAGATAGAAGTTTATGGTGACCATATATGAAGCAAAGCAAAAGCTTTTATAAAATTCTGGCAGCCGTACTGATCGCGCTGGCGCTTCTTATATTTGTGATCATGTTCGGAGCGCTGCTGCTGGGCTGCGGAAACGTAAAAAAGCAAAACGACGGAACGGCAAAGGAAAGCTACAGGTCTTTTACCCGGTCGGAAGCGTTTAATCTGCGTCAGGTGATTACGGCGGACAGCACGACGTCACGTACCATCATGTGGCAGTCGGAAACGGAAGAGAAGGATGCGTTTGTGGAGTATCGCATTGCGCAGTCGGACGCCATTGCAAAGGAAAACGCGAAGCCCGCGCAGGATAAGGCAGCGTCAGATAAAAGGCAAAATGCCATTGCAGCGCAAAAAGAGCGCATCAACGATAAGTTTACGGATAACGGCAAAACGACCTGGGTGCATACGGTCACGCTGAACGGCTTAAAGCCGGGAATGAAGTATGAATATCGTTTAGGCTGTGGAGACCGCCGCAGCCAGTGGCACACATTTATGACGGCGCAGGGCAGCAGTTATAAGGCGCTGATTTTTCCGGACAGCCAGAGCGCCAATTACAAATCCTGGGAAGAGGTTGCCATGCCTGCCTGGCAGCGCAATCCGGACGCGCAGTTCTTTATTGCTATGGGCGATCTGGTGGATAACGGGGAGCACGCGTATCAGTGGAACGAATGGTTTACCCGCATCCGGCCGATGATCACCAGTATTCCCGCGGCGCCGCTGTTAGGCAATCACGAAACCTATACCATGGACTGGAAGGTGCGGATGCCGCTGGCCTATCTGCATTATTTCACGCTGCCGGATGGTGTGCCGGAAGCGTATAAAAATCAGTTTTATTCCTTTGACTACGGTGACGTGCACTTTGCCGTGCTGAATACCCAGATGCGGGAAATGGAGCCGTTCCAGCCCGATTTGCTGAAGGATCAGCTGGCCTGGTTCAAGGCGGATATGGAGAAGACAAAAAAGAAATGGAAGATCGTGCTGATGCATAAGGATGTGCTGCAGTACGGTTTCCTTACGCGCAAGACGCCGCGGGAGGAAGGCGTTTCTGAAGAAGGACAGGTTTTCATGCCGCTGTTTGACCGGTATAACGTGGACGTGGTACTGACGGCACATTTGCATACCTACCGGAACCGCGGTCGCATTTACGATTTTAAACGTAACGACAAGGGCCCGCTGTATATCCTGACCGGGGTGGCGGGTGACGTGCGTTATCCCGGTCTTTGGAAGCGGCACGCACTGGACGTTGTCCTTGCGCCCCAGCCGGAGACGAATAATTATATGGTAATGGAAGCAAACGGAGATATGCTGAAGTTCAGCTGTTATCTGCCGAATGGGGAGCAAGTAGATGAAGTAGTAGTAAGAAAATAAATTCCAATTTATCAATAACTCATTCGCTCCGATATCATTTCGGGGCATTTTTATTTTGGAAACTGTAAAAAATTATACAGCGCGGTCTGTATACATTATTCTTTTACTGTTATCAGAGAGATTTCTTGTCATGCCGGACAGTGCTTGCTATAATGAAGCGTAAATTTGTTTTTAGGTTTTGAGGGGGATACTATTATGGAAAAGAAGCTTCGCGACCTGCCGCCGCCGCAGGGTCTTTACGATCCGTCGTTTGAACACGACGCCTGCGGTATCGGCTTTGTTGTCAACATTAAAGGGGAAAAGTCCTACGGCATTATGGACGACGCCCTGAAAATACTGGAAAACCTGAACCACCGGGGCGCAGAGGGCGCCGACCAGAAGAGCGGCGACGGCGCCGGCATCCTGGTGCAGATACCCCATGAGTTTTTTGTCCGCGAGTGCGGGGTACTGGGCTTTTCCCTGCCTGCTGCCGGCGAGTACGGCGTGGGCATGATCTTTGCCCACCGGTATGAAAGCTTCCGCAAAAAACAGATGGAAGCCTTTGAAAAGATCGTCCGCGAGGAAGGGCAGACCGTTCTGGGCTGGCGCGAGGTTCCCATTGACGAAAGCATCATCGGGGAAGCGGCGAAGTCCATCCGTCCCCGGTTTATCCAGGTGTTCATCGGCAAGGCGCCGGAAATCAAAAGCCAGATGGACTTTGAGCGCAAATTGTATATTATCCGGAAGGTGGCGGAAAAGGAAATCATTCCCGAGAGCCAGATGATGGGCACGGATTTTTATATTGCCAGCCTGTCATCCCGGACCATCGTCTATAAAGGCATGCTGACCTCCCTGCAGCTGCGGCATTTCTATCTGGACCTGTCGGACCTGGATTTCACGACGGCCATGGCGCTGGTGCATTCCCGGTTCAGTACCAACACCTTCCCCAGTTGGGCCCGGGCGCATCCCAACCGTTACATCGTGCACAACGGCGAGATCAATACCATCCGGGGCAACATCAACTGGCTGAACGCCCGGGAAAGCAAGGCAAAGTCTTCTTATTTTCCGGACATGGAAAAGGTGTTCCCGGTAGTCGACGGCTCCGGCAGCGATTCCGCCATGTTTGATAACTGTCTGGAATACCTGCTGATGACCGGCCATTCCCTGGCCCATGCCATGATTACCATGATTCCGGAGCCCTGGGAAAAGGATCCGTCCATGAGCCAGGAAAAACAGGATTTCTACCGTTACCAGACTTTTATGATGGAACCCTGGGACGGCCCGGCGGCCATCTGTTTCTGCGACGGCACCGTAATCGGCGGTATGCTGGACCGGAACGGCCTGCGCCCTGCCCGTTACTATGTGACGAAGGACGACCGGGTGGTGCTGAGCTCGGAAGCAGGGGCTGTGCCGGTGGCGCCGGAGAACATAGCCTATAAAGGCCGTCTGGAGCCGGGGCGCATCTTCCTGGTCAACACGGCGGAACAGCGCATCGTAGAAGATGAAGAAATCAAGCACCTGCTGGCGTCTTCCCATCCGTATGGGGACTGGTGCAGGGAACATATTATTGAAATTGACAGGCTGGTGGCGGAACGGGGCAGCGGCATCAACGACCGCTTCGTTCCCTTTGATCTGAAGGAACAGCAGAAGGTCTTCGGCTATACAAAGGAAGATATTACCCAGATGATCGTTCCCATGGCCCGTACCGGCAAGGATCCGGTAGGCGCTATGGGTATTGACGCGCCGCTGCCGGTGCTTTCGGAAAAACCGCAGATGCTGTACGATTATTTCCAGCAGAACTTTGCCCAGGTGACGAATCCGCCCATTGACGGCGTGCGGGAAAGCATCGTTACGTCTTCCCGGGTCATGATCGGCAACGTGGCAAACATTATGGACCCGGACGAACACGGCACTGCGGCGCTGGAAGTTAAGCGGCCGCTGCTGACGAACCGGGAGATGGCAGTCATTAAGAACCTGCAGACCGATAAGCTGCGGGCAGTGACCCTGTCCATGCTGTATCCGGTCAACGGCGGCGCGGAGGGCATGGAAACCGCAATAGAATCCATTTGCATCGACGCTTACCGGGCGATCCGCAACGGCGCCAATATCCTGGTGCTGTCCGACCGGGGCGTGAATTCCCGCATGGCGGCGGTGCCGGCCCTGCTGGCTTCGGCTGCCGTACATAATTACCTGATCCAGAAGACGGTGCGCTCGGACGTGGGCCTGATTTTGGAATCCGGGGAGCCCAGAGAAACGCATCATTACTGCACGCTGATCGGGTACGGCATTACGGCAGTCAACCCGTATCTGGCGCTGGATACGGTCAAAGCGCTGGCCGCGGAGGGCAAGCTGCTGCCGGGACTGGACGGCGAGCAGGCCCAGGCCAACTACCTGAAGGCTGCTGTAAACGGTATCCTGGCGGTTATGGCAAAGATGGGCATTTCCACTGTGAAAAGTTACCACGGCGCCCAGATTTTTGAAGCGGTCGGCCTGAAGCAGGAGCTGATCCAGAAATACTTCGTCAACACACCGTCCCGCATTGAAGGCCTGGGGCTGCCGGAGATTGCCAAGGAAACCCGGCTGCGGCACGAGAACGCCTACAAGGATGACGCAGACCTGCCCGGCGGCGATTATTATATGTACCACAAGGGCGGGGACCAGCCCCATATCCTGGATCCGGACGCCATCCGCCTGCTGCAGAAGGCCTGCAGGGAAGATGATTACAAGGCCTATAAGGAATATGCGAAGATCGTAGACAAGGGCGCGGTCTTCCGGCTGCGGGATCTGCTGGAATTCCATTGCCCGCCGGGCTGCAGCATTCCTATTGAGGAAGTGGAACCGGTGGAAAAGGTGCTGCAGCATTTCCGTACCGGCGCCATGAGCTATGGGGCTTTAAGTAAGGAAGCCCACGAATGCATCGCGATCGCCATGAACCGTATCGGTTCCATGAGTAACTGCGGGGAAGGCGGGGAAGATCCATCCCGCTTTGTGAAACGGGAAAACGGCGACGATGCCAGCGACGGGGTGAAGCAGGTCTCGACGGCCCGCTTCGGCGTGACCAGTAATTACCTGGTCAACGGCCGGGAACTGCAGATCAAATGCGCCCAGGGGGCAAAGCCCGGCGAGGGCGGCCACCTGCCGGGCAGCAAGGTCTTCCCGGATATCGGCCGGACGCGGCATTCCACGCCGGGCGTGGCGCTGATCTCACCGCCGCCCCATCACGATATATATTCTATTGAAGATTTATCAGAACTGATCTTTGATTTGAAAAATGCCAACAAGGACGCCGCGATCAGCGTGAAGCTGACGGCAGGCTCCGGCATCGGCACCATTGCGGCAGGCGTGGTAAAGGCTAAGGCCGACGGCATCACCATCAGCGGCTTCGACGGCGGCACCGGCGCATCGCCCCGTTCCAGCATGCGGCATGCTGGCATTCCCTGGGAACTGGGGCTGGCAGAGGTACAGCAGACGCTGCTGCTGAACAGGCTGCGCGACCGGGTGAAGTTGGAGGTAGAAGGCAAGATGCTGACCGGCCGTGACGTGGCGGTTGCGGCGCTGTTCGGCGCGGAGCTGTTTGCATTCGGAACGGGCCCGCTGATTGCGCTGGGCTGCCATATGCTGCGGGTGTGCAACCTGAACACCTGTCCCTTTGGCATCTGCACCCAGGACGAAAACCTGCGCAAACGTTTTAACGGCAAGCCGGAATATGTTATCAATTATCTGAAATTTGTGGCCCAGGACCTGCGGGAGATCATGGCCCGTCTCGGCTTCCGCACCGTCAATGAGATGGTGGGGCGTTCCGACCGTCTGAAACAGCGGGAAAGCGCGGCCAACTGGAAGGCTGCGGAGGTGGACCTGGACCGGC
>JAFTZZ010000120.1 GCA_017460905.1 Acidaminococcaceae bacterium
AGGATTTAAGCATACGGAGAGAGGATTCCCCTGTGCCCGACAATCCCAGCGCCATTTCCTTTTGGAATGACGCAGCCATTTCTGTCAGCATATCGCTTCCCAGTGTAAACTCTTCTTTCACTACATGAAAGGCTTCAGGATAGATGATTCCCATTTGTTACCTCCGCAAATTGGAATTTGCACTGCAATTACAATTTCATAAAACCGGACATCATGCACCCGCCTTCAGCGCCTGCCTCCAGTACCGACGGCAGGTTGTCCGGCGTAATGCCGCCAATGGCATAAACAGGAACCGGACAGGCGTTGCAGATTTCCCTGACAAAACCAAGGCCGCGCCCTTCCACGCCTTTCTTGGACTCCGTAGCAAAAACCGTCCCCAGCACAATCTGCGTAGCGCCCCAGGCAACGGCAGCCTTCACATCTTCCATACTGTGGCAGGATACGCTTATCCGCTCAAACCCATGTTGAAGCAAATTTGCGTTCGGATGAGCGGCATCCAGTGACATTGTTTTCGTTAACAACATAAGAGGCAGATGTATATACCTGCAGCCGATTTTATGAGCCATTGCTATGCGTGAGTGCAGAAAACAGAGGACGTTTTCTTTTTCACACATACGCATTGTTTCCTTCGCAAGCATTTCATATTCTTCATCCGGCAAATCCGTCTCCCTGAGAATGAGCGCCTGCGGATGAAGGCGGAGGATTTTTTGCAGCTGAGGCAGTAATTGATTCCCGGCCAGCTTACGATTTGTAATTACAATCGTATTTTTATATCCGTTAAGTGTTTTCATCATTCCATTTTTTATTGCATTCCTGTAAAACAAATCTACGGTTTTCATTTAATTCATTATAGCACAAAACAGGAAAGGGGATTTTGAATCCAACAAAAATAACGCAGTCTGCATTTAATTTGCAAACTGCGTCTATGCGGTGCTGTTAGCACCGATTACCGTTTATCTTCCACTTCCACAATTTCTCCAACAAACATCCAGTGTGGCTCCCAATCACCGTAAAAACCTTTGTCAATAACTTCAGCCATGTTTTTCCTTTCGAACGGAGCCTGATACAATTTTTTGCAGACAAATGTCAGGTTTGCTTCAGCAAAGGTAATGCCACCCGCAATTTCTTTCGGGGTAAGACCTGCTGCCGCAACCTTGTCGCCATCCCGGCCAGAATGAGTACCGAGATATCCCAGGGCTTTCCGATATTCCGGTGGGAAAAACTCCACGGTGAAGGTATCCAGTTTCGTCAAGAACTCCCACGTATAGCGCTGGGGGTTCACATATACGGTAACAATTGCCCGGCCTTTTCCGGGTCCGCGTCCCCAAATCGTACCAAAACTCCCCCAGGCTATTGTACAGGTATTATAATTTGACAAATCTCCTGCTGTTACCACCCCCCACTGGTTGTTAAAAATATCGAAAATTTTATACTCTTTTGTTTCAAATTCTTTCATCGTATCCCTCCACGAAAACAACTATTCAGAAAAAGCCTGGGTACTGGTCGTCCCGTAGCGTTTCTGAATTATTCTCTTACCTGCGTCTTAACGATGTTTGTCAAGCCAGTACAATTATCACCGCGCATCACTTACTGTAACTGAAAAGCGCTCATGGCGGTTTATACAAGCCCGTTATCAACGGGATACGCCTTTTGCCTGTATATAGTAGTTGCCAGCCCGATCAGCCGGTCTAATTCATCAACCATAAACAGGGGAACATTCAAAATACTCCCGTCATAACTGAGGTTTCGCATGGAAAGGCGAACCATCAGCGGCGTTTCCGCCCCATAGTTTTTCCCGTACCGTTTAAGGCTCGTCGCCTTAATACTGTCTCCCGCTTTCGCCTCAATCGGGATAATATCGCTTCCCCGCTGTACTATAAAATCAACCTCGTGGGCAGCATCCGCCCAATATCGCGGCGCAACCTCAAAACTGCGCTTCAGCGACTGATGCACAAAATTCTCTGTCAGCGCTCCCTTAAACTCCGTAAACAGGCGGTTGTTCTCAGCAAAGGCAGTAACCGGCAAATGAGAAAGGCGGCGCAGGATGCCCACGTCCACTGCGTAAATCTTGAATGCGTTCAAATCGTCATAAGCAGAAACAGGCAGACCCGGTTTGGTAATGCGGCTGACCTTACTGATGATATCCGCGTCACGCAGCCAGTTCAGGGCGTTTTCGTATTCACGCGCGCGGGCGCCCGGTTTCACAACGCTGTACAGGAACTTTTTGTTCTCCCTGGCCAGCTGCGAAGGAAGCGACTGCCAGATGTACAGTATCTTTGGCACGTCGTCTGCAGGGGCATGCTTACCAAAGTCGCTTTCATACGAAGAAATAATATCGGACAGTACGCTGTCAACCGCCCGGGGATCTTTATCCTCTGTCCAGACTGACACCGGTTCGGGCATACCGCCTGTAATAAAATAGTGTTTCAGCTTATCCGCTAACGGAATAAAAAACGCGTCAGGCAACGGTGCGAATTCATTTACAGAAGAAAGAAACGCTGCAAAATTTTCAGCTCCGTCCGCAAGGAGGAATTCCGTAAACGTCATCGGTCCCATTTCTAAAAAATCGACCTGCCCGACAGGAAACCCACCGCTCAGCTGCAGACCTAACAGAGAACCGGCACTGGCAACAAAAAACTCCGGCGCATCTTCTTTAAAATACTTCAGGCAGTTCAGTGCTTCCTCGCAGGCCTGTATCTCGTCAAAAATAATCAGTGTGTTCTTGGTGATTCTCTGCCCGCTTGCCATGGTAAGGTTCTGCAAAATACGTCGCACGTCTTTTGTCGTCTGAAAAAATTGAGCAAATTCAGGGTTTTTATCAAAATTGAACCGTACAAATCCGTCAGGAAATGTCTTCCCAAACTCTTCCAGCACCCAGGTCTTCCCAACCTGACGGGCGCCGCGCAGCACCAGCGGTTTTCTGCGACCGGACTGCTTCCACGCAAGCAGGTCTTTCATAATGGAACGTTTCATTTTATCTAGCCTCCGTCCTATTTTTAAGTCAGGTTATTTCAGCTAAATTATAGTGGTAGGTAACGGAGCAGTCAAGAAGTTTTCACATATTTTTTAATAAAAGCGTGATTGCAATCACATGATTTTTGATTTTTGTGGTAAAAGACATACTTTGCATGCTGCGGCATTTGATTTATATCAGCATCTCTTCCTTTTCCACCGGGCAGTCAGGCTCAAGCACAAGGAACTGCGCATCCCACTGGCCGCTGAACAGCTTTTCCAGCAGATGCGTGCCGCCTGCGACATACTCCATCTCCGCCTCCAGCCAGTCCGCATCCTTTTTTACGACGGCGGCATATTCTGGGCGGCGGCTGTCGTTAATGCCGGTATCCATGATGGATATGCAGCGAAACGACTTCTTCCAGGATTCGTAATACTTCTGTTTCGTGGCCTCATCCACGTTGACAGCCAAACGATCGAAGATCGCCTTAAACGATTCCCGGCCCGGGTTTTTATCCCGCACATACAGATGATCCATCTTTTTCAGATTGCTTTGAGGCGTATCCGTTGTCTGCAGCAGCAGGGAAACACAGTCATCAATCCGGGGCAGCACCAGCCGAAAACGGGAACGGACCTGATTCCACGACCCGCCGCAGAATCCCATCGCCACTAACACCGTTTCCGTATCTGCCGGAAGATCAGCCAGCTTTTCTTTGATATGCGCCTGCATTTCCGCCGGGTCCCTGTGATACACGCGGTTCAGCCAGACCACCGGGAAATCGGTTCCTGCTTTTTTCTGCGCTGCCGCAACATATTCAGTCAGCGAACTGCAGGCAATGATAACGGTTTTTGAATGGTTTATCATTTCGGTTATTCCCCTACAAACTATGCCTCTTACAGCAGCGCTTCAATGTCCTTTGCCATGTCCAGCGGCGCCGTGGTCGGTTCAAAACGTTTTACCACATGGCCTTCTTTATCAATCAGGAATTTTGTGAAATTCCATTTGATGCCGTCGCCCTCCAGATATTCCGGGAAGTTTGCCTTAAGCGCTTCTTCCAGTTTGCCGGCAAACGGATGAGCCTTATCAAAACCTGCAAAGCCTTTTTCTTTTGTCAGGAATTTAAATAGCGGTTGTGCGTTTTCGCCCCGTACATCGCCCTTTTCAAAAATCTGGAAGGTGACCCCGTAATTGAAGCGGCAGAACTGTTCAATCGCAGCATTGCCTTCCGGATCCTGCTCTGCAAACTGGTTGCAGGGGAAACCTAAAATCTCCAGCCCCTGGCCTTTGTATTTCATGTACAGGTCCTGCAATTCCTTGAATTGCGGGGTAAAGCCGCACTTGCTGGCAGTGTTGACGATCACCAGCACTTTGCCTTTATAATCCGCCAGGGATTTTTCTTTGCCCTGACTGGTCTTTACCGTAAAATCATATACGCCCATCTTGTTTTCCTCCCTTATAACCCAAGCAGCGCGTCCAGCTTCGCTTTGTCAAAGCTCACCACAAAATCCTTGCCGTTTACCGTTGTAACGGGCACGATCAGATCGCCGGAAATTTTATAGCATTCATCCCGGTCTTCTTCGCTCAGCTCAATGTTATGCTCTTCAAAAGCCACATTCTTTGATTTCAGATACTTCTTGACTTTTTCACACCAGGGACAGGTAGTGATGGAATACACTTTTACCATAGTAAGCTCCTCCTGAATAAAATAAAAAAGTAAAATTATGATTCGTCCAGACCTGCCGGACAGAATCGTTTGGTAACTGTTTGCAGCTCATGCAAATTCCGATTTCGCATAAAATCAGTTCATCCCTGCCGCAGCCCGGTCAGGTACTGTTCCGCCAGCAGCGCCGCCGTCGTTCCGTCCGCCGCTGCCGTAGTCAGCTGGCGGATTTCCTTGACCCGTACGTCGCCCGCCGCAAACACACCCGGCAGATTCGTCCGGCAGTCCTCGCCTGCAATGATGCGACCGCTTTCATCCATATCAACCTGCCCTTTGAACAGCGCTGTGTTCGGGATTACGCCGATGTTCACGAAAATGCCGTCCACCGGCACTTCCTGCTCCGCGCCGGTTGTTTTGTCAAGCACTGTCACCGTTTTTAGCTTGCCGTCGCCATGCAGCGCTTTGATTTCCGTGTTCAGGCAGATAGTTGCTTTATCGTTTTTCTTCAGCCGCTCTTGGGACACAACATCCGCTTTCAACTGGGAACGGTGGATCAGTAACAGTTTGGACGCATATTTTGTCAGGAAATTAGCCGCGTCCACCGCCGCGTTGCCGCCGCCCATGACCGCGATGACCTTGTCCTGATACATGTGCCCGTCGCACAGTTCGCAGTAATGCACGCCCCGTCCGACATATTTCGCTTCTTCCGCCAGCGGAAGCTTGCGGCGGTTCATGCCGGAAGCGATGATAACCGCATCCGCTTCGTAAACGCAGCCTTCCGTTTCTACAATCTTCGGCGATCTCGTCAGGTCCACGCACTGGATCGGATCGAATTCATCCACCTCAGCGCCAAAGGACTCCGCCTGCTGCTGCACCGTCGCCATCAGCTCGCCGCCGGCGATAACCTTGTGGCCGGGATAATTTTCAATCCCCGTGGCGTTGGCAATCTGTCCGCCCACCAGCGCATTTTCCAGCACCAGCACGGACAGGTTCATGCGTCCGGCATATAACGCCGCCGTCAGGCCGGCCATGCCCGCGCCGATAATAATAATATCCTTCTTTTTCGTTTCTTTCGCCATGAAATCCCTCCTGTGAATATGGCTCTGATTCATTTTATCACACACGCAGCTATCAAATTTTGGCTTTTGCATGAAACTTTTGCAGGTTACAGGAAAAGCTCCGGCTCCAGCCGCGCCTTTTTAAAGGTTTCAATAAAGCCTTTCATAAATTCTGTTACCTCAGGGCTGGCGACAGAGATGGCATGCTTCGGACAGCGGTTGATGCAGCCATAGCAGCCGATGCAGGCTTCAAGATCAAAGGTTTTGTTTTCAATGTCAATGGCATCCGCCGGGCAGTTCCGGACGCAGGTCCTGCATTTGATGCAGTTGTCCGATATCTTCTTCGCTCTGAATTCCAGCGGGAAGTTGTAGGGTTCTTTATTCTTCTCCCGGAAGGCAATGATCTGATTCGCCTGCTCGGAAGACGACCAGTGAGTAACTGGCTGTTTGTGAAGCGAATAATCCCCGGCCAGCACTTTAGCATACGCTTTACGGCCAAAATCAACCATGCTGGCTTCATCCTTCGCGTCCGGCCGGCCTGCGCCAAGTTCCGGCGCCATGGAATGCCGCGCCACAAACGCGCCCAACGCGCAGACGCGGAAGCCTCTGCTTTCCGCCCGCTCTTTCATTTCCGTAAGCGCCACGCCGTAATAGGCGTTACCGAAAGATATCACGCCGACAAACGGCGTTTCGTTTCCCTGCAGGCAACTAAACAGTTCCTCTGCCTTAGTAAACAGCATGCCGGCGGAAAGGGATCCGTAAATGACCAGGTCATCCTTCCCGAAGCTATATTGTTTCTTTCGTGCCGCGGACGGCAGCAGATTGTACGTCTTTACCTCCGGTCCCTGCATGCCCGATGCAATCTTGCGGACAATCTTTTCCGTCGAACCGCTGGGACTGAAATACACAAGATGGATGCATTTGATTTTTGTTTCGGACATGATGATTCCTCCTTCGCGCACGTAATTTTGTATCTGCATTATTTAATGATATCCGAAAATACGTCTAACGCGCGCGCTTCCCCGCTTTACGCCTTCGGTTTGACCAGTGTGGCGCCCAGTTCAAAGGCTTTTTTGCATTCCTGCGGAAATACTGTTTCATGTCGCAGCTTCTTAGCGTCCGGATCAAACAGCGTCCAGGGCCAGTCCAGTTTGCTGTAATCTTTCAGCTGAAGCGTATCGCCGCTGACAAGCACCTCCGTGGGACCTACCAGAAGGCTCAGGGTTTTCCGGTAATTTTCCAACAGCTGGGTATAATAGGTGTCCGGCGCGTTGCTGGTCATGATCAGCAGCACGGGAACCGGATTCCGGTTACAGCAGTAATTCTCTTTGTTATATGTAAGATTCTGAAACACGAGGCGCTCGTACAGCGCCCGGAATGCAGCGTTCATTTCCGAAAGGTAATTGGGCGACCCGAGGATCAGTCCGTCTGCCTCCCGGATCGCATCCAGCACCGGCGTCAATCCGTCGCGGCAGATGCAATGGCCTTTAAATTTTTCCTTCTTGCAGCCAAAGCAGGAAATGCAGCCGGTGAATTTCAGCAGGCGGTACAGGTCAAACTTTACAATTTCCGCACCGGCCGCTTCCGCGCCTTTGGCAGCTTCGCACACCAGTGTATCCGTGTTCCAGCCCTTGCGCGGACTGGCATTGACAGCTACAATCCTTTTACTCATTGACGATCCCTCCCTGTAATTTAATCCAGCGTCAGTTCTTTCGTATTGTCTCCGTTGGGCGAAGCCGCAATCCGCTTCTGCGGCGTAATGACAATGGCAGCTTTCTACAGATACCGGCCCGTGATACTTTCGCCGGACCGCCTGATTTCCTCCGGCGTGCCGCAGGCGACGATCCGTCCGCCCTGTTGGCCGCCTCCGG
This sequence comes from Acidaminococcaceae bacterium, assembly GCA_017460905.1. GTDB lineage: Bacteria > Bacillota > Negativicutes > Acidaminococcales > Acidaminococcaceae > Succiniclasticum. The sequence goes on from JAFTZZ010000120.1 coordinate 7,543, forward strand.
GTCCCATGTCGATGACATAATCAGCATTTGCAATTACATCAAGATCATGCTCGATCACGATAACCGTTGCCCCTGCTTCCACCAGTCGGTCGAACACGCCCAGAAGCACCTGGACATCCAACGGATGCAGGCCGATGGTAGGTTCGTCAAATACGAACACGGAATCATCCTGTGTCCTGCCCATTTCGCTTGCCAGCTTCAGACGCTGCGCTTCGCCGCCGGAAAGCGCGGGCGTATCCTCTCCCAGCGTAAGATATCCCAGCCCAAGATCATGCAGTACCTGCAGTTTATTGTAAATCTTTTTATGATCTGCAAACACTTCCAGCACATCGTCTACCGTCATAGCCAGCAGTTCCGGCAGGGTATATGCCTTGTCTGCTTTCTTCGGTTTCCAGACGATCCGTTCCGCCTCTGTGCCGTAGCGTTTCCCGCCGCAGTCGGGGCAGGTGATGGTCTCATCCGGCAGGAACTGCACGTCAAGGGATATCTGCCCTGTTCCGTCGCAGGTCGGACA